>JAJZEY010000126.1 GCA_021805585.1 Planctomycetota bacterium | reverse complement strand
ATAGGTGATGGTTCCATACGGATCGGGGGTCGATGCGGTGTTATTGATGACCGTCGTCACCATATGCTGCACGGCCTGTCCGTTGACCAGCTTACTTAGATAATCAGCGTTTGTGGGGCTTCCTGTACCCAGGGAATTAACACCAACTTTTTCATTGGTATAACCACCCGGGGACATACCTGTACGAGAGCCATAACTGCCATTATCCTGGGTGATAAAGAAATAGCTTTCCGCGGTTGCGCCGGCACCGGTGGCAATTGCATCGGTAGAGGTAGCAAGCGTATCGCTGTTAAGGGCCAGGTTCTGGGTATGGGCACCGTTGGTTCCGGTTGTGAACCATTCCTCAAACGTCAGGCTGGAGGAAGCGGATGGCAATGCGGAAACTGGTACGCTTACGTATTCATTGCCGGCCGGGCCCGAACTGGACGAATTGGTCAGGATCGCCTGGCCGCCGCTGATGCTGCCGCTGCCCATAATCGTAGCCGCATAGCTGGCACCGCCGACGGAATCCGGTGTGGTATATGCACCGCTGCTGGGATTGATAACCCCACTGTTAAAACTGTATTCATGAATCAAAGTAGCCTGGGCGGATTGCGCCAGACCCATTGCACCCATGAAGCAACCCGCCGTCAGGCCAAGGCCCATCAGGCTGGAAATTCCTGTTTTCTTGCTGTTGTTTCCGCTCATAAACAAACTCCTTAAAATAAAAGTCCAACGGTTAAATGAGAACACAAATTAAGAACATTTTACGCGTGGCATGCTTCGTCGACCAAATGGCCGCTTAGCATCCGTTCTTTTAATCTCCCTTTTTACAACCTCCTTTCAGAACAATTCTTACGTTGATACCGGTTTATAGCCGCGCACGGCCCAAGTACCGGCCTACCAGATAAAATATGGCGTTGACAGGTAACTTCCACCCATCTGCACACGCAGCTTCATATCGCCGGGTGCCCGTAAATTTGAAATTAACGTCGGGCTCCCCATCGGCACCCATGCCACATGGCCATCCATGTAGCATTCGTTGCCACCCTCGGGCTGACCGGCCTGATTCAGGTGGTTGGAGCTAAGCCCCTGGTAATAGCCTGAAACATTGGTGAACGTATTGTTGGCCTGATCAAAGATGACCGCATCGGCGATAATAGGAATCGCCGCCGGCGAGTAGCCACTGTCAAATCCGACGGGCTGGTCCATGCGAGACTGGTAGCCCGGCGGCGGTCCATTCCCAATCCAACGCCCGGTTCCAGTCCATTCATAAAAATTGGTTTGCAGGGGCAGCACATTGGTAGGTGCATGTACGAACAGCCAGGAATATGTGGTTTCGCAACATTGAAGCCCGGATCCAATTTCTTGGGGGTCTGTGTTGGCGGATACCGGTTGGGCGACGACTTTGCCTGGTGCGAATCCGCCCCACATCGTGGCGGGCGTGATCGTGTAGATTTCCGGGCTGGACGGGCAGTACATGGTCCCCATGGCCGCGCCACTTTGAACCAAAGCATTCCGCGTTCCGAAATTCAAATCCCACAGCCACGCCCCGCCATTTTCACTATAATTCAGCGTTCCATTAGCACCATTGCGGGTATAAACATAGGGAAACGAACTGCGATAGCTGGCCGCATAAACAGCCAGGGCTTCGCCATTGTCATGCAGATCCGATCTACAGAGTGTCCGGTTGGCTGCCGCCTTTGCCGCCGCCAAAGCCGGCAGAAGCAATGCAATCAGAATCGCGATAATCGCAATAACGACAAGTAATTCCACCAACGTGAAACCACCGCGTCTTTGCCGTTGGTTTTTCATAACAGGCTCCTGAACGTTTCGGGCAATATCCAACACCAATTGTGCTGGCTGATGACATTGGCACACCATGTTCCCATGACCTGACCCGTTACTGGATTAATAGATCAAGGAAAACCGGACACTACAATCGGCAGCTCGATCCGCGGGAAAAGTGCGAAGCAATCTGCTGCGAACCGCGACTACGAATTGACTGTAGCTCTTAAAGCAAGCGAATGCTAGTATAAAAATGCGCAAAAGATATATACAACAGCGCAATTCAAAACCGCTGGCCAAAAGCCTAATTAAAGGACCATGGTGCCCGAAAGCCGCAACGCCACAATCAGGCAATCGGAAATATCAGACCGCGTCCGATAAAAATCAATCGGTCATTGAAATCGGCTCACAATTTTACTAAAGTTCCGGCACCCACGACCCCACACGAACAGACGCGGTTGGTTAATGAATTGGTGAACCATAACCAATGGCCCATTCCTTCATTATTTACGGGCTATATCCCGATTGGAGGCCCAGGGTGAATGACATGAAGGTCGCAGGCCGTTAGGCACCCCGGCAGATTCAGGCAAAGCGCTCCGCTGGCCACCGATTGCATTTATGCGTTGCCCGTTGCCCCGCGTATCCGCGTCATTGGCGAAATCTGCGGTTTTAACCCGTTACAGATGAACCGGGAATTCGGCGGAGCACGGCCTTTATTTATTGATTTTTACCAGCGGCTCGGTGGCTTCTGCCGGGAGATGGGTTCTTCCGGTCAACAGCTTTTTGCTTTGCGTATCCATAAACTTCCGCCCGGTACACGTTCATGAATGTCGCGGGCCTTTAACATGCCAATTTATCGGTTGCCGAAAAAATTGGCCGACTCCGGACAATCGCGCCATCATTCGGGCAAGCCTTCACAGACCTCTTATCGCAGGAAGCGTTAATTCTGCCGGATCCAGACCATCTGATTTGGCTGTCAGCAGAATACTTCCCCTTGATCGTCCGGCCTGAACCAGCACCATGCATAAACCGGCAAAAGCGCTGCGAAAGGCCGCCTGGTTCGGCTCGTGGCAACTTGGATCCCCGTTCCCCACGCCGGCGTTTCGGCCCGGACCGCTGACTGAAAAGTGCACTTTGTTACCCGCCGTGGGAACCACGCGACCCTGGCCATCAACCACCTCAACGGCAACCGCGGCGGTATCCTGGCCATCGGCAATAAGCTGCTTGCGCCCGGTACTGATGCGCAGCGCGGCCGGGGCACCCGTGGTTTCCACCACAGCGCGGGCGGCAAGCCGTCCATCGCGGTAGCCATGGGCTTCAAGTTTTCCAGGCTGATAGGCAACCTGATTCCATTGCAGGTGGCCGAATTCCGGCATGGTCTGACGGCCAAGACTTTTGCCATTCAAAAACAATTCCACCTGATCGCAATTGCTGAAACACCAGACCGGAATATTGCTTCCTTCTTTACCAGCCCAGTTCCAATGCGGAAAAATATGCACCATCGGGGTCTGCCGGTCCCACCAGGCTTTATAATAAAAGGCGTCATCCTTGGGGAAGCCGCACATATCCAGAAGACCGAAATTGGAATTAACTTCCGGCCAGCCGAATGGGTTTGTTTCACCGCGGTAATCAAACCCCGTCCAGACGAATCCGCCGGCCACAAATTTTCGACGGCCCAGCGGCCGCCAGGAACCCTCCGGCGACATATAGCTGGTCAGATGCGCTGCGGCTTTATCGGTATGGTAAATCCCGCGGCATTCGCAATTGCTGGCGGTTTCACTGCCAAAAATCGGCTTATTCGGAAATTGTTTATGCAGCCAGTCGTAATCCTGATAATTGTAGTTCACACCCAGCAAATCTTCGGCAGCGCCCACGCCGACCAGCCAGCCCTTCCCCGTACCGGAATTATTGGCACAGGAAATGGGCCGCGTGGTATCGTGCTTATGAATTGCCTTCATTAAAGCCTTGGCCATTTTGTGGCCATAGGCGTCATTTTGTATGCCCCATTCCTCATTCCACATGGACCACATGATGACGGAGGGATGATTGCGGTCACGCAGAACCATATTTTCCACATGCCAGGTATTGCCGTAAAGCTGGCCAACCCAGGATTTTGTCGCCACGGTGCTGCCGGGATGCCGGTTTTCGTCCATTACCAGCAGTCCAAGATCGTCACATGCTTCATACATGGCCGGCGACATGGGATTATGCGAACAGCGAATGGCATTGCAGCCGAGCTTTTCCTTGAGTTGTTTCATACGGTAATAAAATAGACTGTCGGGAATGCCGATGCCCACGCCGGCAAAATCCTGATGATTGCACACACCCTGAAGCTTTACCGGCTTTTCATTCAGCATAAAGCCATCCTGTGCATCAAAGCGGATCGTTCGGATGCCGAATTTTTGCACGTGCCGGTCCACTACTTCGCCATTCACCAGCACTTCGGAAAGCAACTGGTACCGATGGCGGTTTTCCAGCGACCAGAGATTCACCGAGTTGAGTGTAATCCGCTGCGTCATTTTTGTGCCGGAATGCAGATAGCTCGGCTGATCTATGGAATCGGAGTTTAAAATCGTTTGCGTGGGATTATCCGGAATACCCGCCAGACTGGATTCCACAGCCATTAAGCTGCTTTGGCTGCCCACAATATTACCATCTCCATCCATCACGGTGGATCGCAGGGTGCAGGTGCGGGCCTGCACATGGCGGTTGGCAATGGTGGTTTCAATAACCAGATCGGCTGAAGGATTTGTCGCGACGTTTTTTACATCACCCACGACATACACGCCCCAGGGCGCGACGTGAACTTTATCAACCACATTCAGCCAGACATGGCGGTAAATACCGCCGCCTTCATACCACCAGCCTTCAAAATCGCGTGGGTCCACATGAACCGCCAGGACATTGTCCGCTCCATAATTCACAGCATAGCTGATATCCACATGAAAAGATGTGTATCCACCTGGATGCCGGGAAACCAGCTTGCCGTTTATGTAAATTTCAGCGTTGCGATTGACGCCTTCAAAATAAAGGAACAGACTTTTGCCCTTATCCTCCGCGGAAATTCGCAGTTGCCGCCGATAGCACGCCGGAAACACCGGCAGCGATCCATGGCCGGTGTCCGCCTTCGCTGAATAATCCCCTTCCACAATGTAATCATGCGGCAGTTGCACACGCCGCCAGGCGCTGTCATCCACTTCCGGCCCGGCGTAAGTATCCGATCCATGGGACCAGCCAAAGGTCACGGGGCCATAAATGCCGCCTGGACCAGATTGATTGTCCACCAGCACCGTCAATATATTCGGGCCGTCAGATGACCAGGCCGCATCCAGCGGGACGTCAAAACCTTGATCCCAGCCATGGTGGCTCTTCAGCCGCCGACCATTGAGATAAATCACGCCGTTGTCATCCACATGCGTAAACCGGACGATGCGGTGTGAATGATCGAGCGGCGGCAGAACCGTGCGAAACCAGGCATAGCCGACGAAATTCATCTGAGCATTTTCCGGGGTGGTCTCATGCCATCCGTCACCGGACATGTTGACATCCGGTGCGGTCATCCGCGCGGCATCCGAGGGCGTGCCCTGCTTCCAATGCCATTTTTGCAGATTCACCGAATCGTTGAGTGCCAAAGCGGCGGGCAAGGGCAGAAAACGCCATTCAAAATCCAGCGATTCGCAGCGGCGCGGCAGAATGGCTACTGGCATCGCCGACGAAGGCGTGCCTGTTTCAAAAGCGGCTCCCTGGTCGGTAATGGGCGATTGGGCCTTTACGGAACACCCGGTAAGCGATGCCGCCGCGACGGTGCCAAGACCCAGCTTGATAAAATCTCGTCTTTTCATCAGTCGTTTCCTTTTATTTTTTAAACGCCTTGTCCGTGTTTTTGAAAGTATACAACGCTGGAAGGCGTACAGCTATTGCATGTTGAGTAATTGTTTTCGACGGGTGTCCCCGTTTCTATCGAAAAGGGAAATATTGCATAGTTTATAGATGAGACTTCGGCGAAAAAGCTTTCCTGAAATCCATTTTTTCTCCTGCGACGACGACCAGGCGGGCGAGACGCCCCCCCCAGCGTTGCCGCGGCAACGCGGATCAGGAAATAGTTGAGCAGTAGAAAGTAGAGCAACTGGCAGGCCGGGACGCCTGCGCTACCGCCCAAGGTCACACAGGCATTCCCGCCTGTGCTTGACCCACAGACAAGAATGTCTGTGCCACCCAGCTGGGACACCAAACATGGTATTATGCCCACAGCATGAGGTACCCGACACATCCATCCGCCGCCAATCGCGTCGCCGAGCATCGCACCAGGCTGATCGACCGTTGCCGTCGACTTATGCCCGGACCGTCGAACCTTTGCACAAGGTTTCTCATGCCTTTCCTGTTTTCGGCCATCGTGATGGGAACGCCGATCACCGATGCCGCAACGACGGGGACACGACATTCCATTGCTTTTCATGGCATCGTCATTGCCGGTCACCCACTCGGAATTACCGGAGGCAGCGTGTCGTTCACCGGTCGCATTCAATATGCCAAGGCCCGTACCGGCACGGTGATTCAATCCTGCAATGGCTCGGTTATTGCCGGGGCAAAAGCGTTGTTTTGGCCGGCCCATGGCACACCGAAAATAGACTTCCAGGGCTGGCGGCTAAGGGGAACTGTCCGCCGCTTTCCCGGGCGGTCGCGGCCACCCGTTACACTCTGGCCGTCCGTGCGGACCTCCTTCGCGGCATTGAAACTCTGGAATGTTAAACTGACCCGGGGTACGGCCCTGCTTGCCGTTTCCAGGCGGGCGATAAAGGTTCAATCTTTTACCGCAAATTGGCACCATGCGGCGTTGGCCGCCCAGGCACAATATTTTCCCCCCGCACGCAGTGCCAATGTGCGGCTGACTGTCCGTGACCTTCAGCAGAAATATCTTTTCGCGCTGCTTTCACCAAAGCATTTCACCATCTCCGGCAAGGCATCGCTTCATGCGACGATGAATGCCGACCTGGAGGGGAATATCATCGGCACGGCGGACTTGCGGTCCACGGGTCCCGGCACGCTATATGTGCGGGACATTCCGGTTTTGGAGAACGCGCTGGCCCGCGTTTATGGCAAAGGACTGGCCACCGTAACGGTGCTGGAACTTAAAGCGTTTCCCTACATCAGTGAACATTTGCGAATTGCCACCGGCCGAAACCAATCGGTCATTTCCGTGAGCCTCAAGCGCGGCCCCGGTAATCCGGCTAATATTAAGCCGCGCATGATTACCCTTAACGGCCACCGGTTTTTATTTAAGGCGGACAATATGCCCACAATTCATTTCACGCTGCCACTGCCGAATATATCGCTTAAGCGGCTTATACAGATAGCCAGCGGCCAATATGCCGTGGTCGGACCGCCTGGAAGATAACCTTCACCGCGATCTTTCCCGTGTGCAACGCATGCGACTGTGTCAGCCCGATCCAACCACGGTTGCGATGCGTCATATGGGCACACTATTATTGCAACATTCCGCACCGGCTCTTGCGAACATGGAGAATGCCGAACATGGATGATTCCAAGACCCCGAATCACTCTTCCCCATCCAACAGCCGCGTGGAACTTTCGCGGCGCCGGCTTTTGAGTGCCGCCGCGGCGGGAATTGTAAGTACGCGGATACCCGGTACCCCGCGGACCATTGCTGCGGCGGATTCCCGATCCACACTTGACCGCGCGGCTGCGCCTCATGGCCAGCCCGAACGTTTGCCCGCCGGAACCGGGGGAATTGCCTCGGCGGCGGATTATCGGCGGGCGGATCATTTGTGGGAAATAACCGGGAATAAAGTTTTTCACGACCATGTTGAGCCGCATTGGCTGGCCGATGGCCGTTTCTGGTTTGCCAGTCGATTAGCCGGCGGTAATCTGGAATACATTCTGGTCAATCCCGATACCGGCCACCGCGGTCCGGCGTTTGATCATGCCCGGCTGGCAGCGGCACTTTCCAAGGCAACGGGCAAAATGCCAAATCCCGGGCAATTGCACCTCTTTATCGTGGACCTTTCCGCCCCTGATACCATCGAATTCAATGCTTTGGGTCATGGCTGGCGGTGTAACCTTGCCACCTGGCAACTCGGCCGCCACAAGCTATTTGCGATCCCGCCAATTCATCCGGCGTTTACACCGGGCGATCCAAACCGCTGGGGGCCGCGGAATCTGTTTTCGCCCGATGGCGAATGGGAAGTGCGGATTGAGAACCAGAATGTCGCATTGCTGAATCGGCGAACAAATGCGCACCGGAAAATCACCACCGACGGAAAGCCGGACCATTTTTATTCCCCGCAAGTGTTCTGGTCGCCGGACAGCACGCATTTTGCCGTGATTCGTGTGCAGCCCGGATCCGACCGGCATGTGTACGAAGTTCAATGGGCTCCCCCCGGAACAATTGATTGCAATCTGGTGGATTTTAAATATTTGAAAGCCGGCGATCCGGTCAGCATTCATAAACCGGCCATTTTCAATGCCTCCACGGGCCGGCAAGTGCCGATAAAGGACGATCTGTTTGCCAATCCATGGGCCAATACCCAATGGTGCTGGGAGCCGGATTCCCGTCGCTTTCGCTTTGTGTTTAATCAGCGTGGTCATCAGGTCATGCGTGTCATTGCGATCGATATTCCCAGCGGCCGGGCGCATCCAATCATTGATGAAGATTGCGCCACAAACGGCCGGGAATTCTTTGATTATTCCGGAAAATTTTTCACCTGGTATCTGGACCACTCCCATGAAATGATCTGGATGTCCGAACGCGACGGATGGAACCATTTGTACCTGATCGACACACTGCATGGCCGCGTGAAAAATCAGATTACCACCGGCGACTGGGTGGTCCGCGGTGTGGAACATGTGGACACGGTCAACCGGCGGATCTGGTTCCGCGCCGGTGGAATTATCCCCGGACAGGATCCCTATTTCGTTCATTTCTGCCGCGTGGATTTTGATGGCCGCAATCTGACCGTTCTGACCCGCGGCGATGGCACGCACAGCGTACTATATTCACCGGATCGCAAATATCTGATTGACCGCTTTTCACGCGTGGACCTGCCCCCGCAAATTAACCTCCGCCGGACGCATGATGGATCACTGGTCTGCCCGCTGGAACGGGCGGATGCTTCCGCACTGTTAAAAGCCGGAATTCCCCGGCCGGAAAGGTTCGTCGCCAAAGGCCGCGACGGCGTGACGGATATTTACGGCATTATCATCCGCCCCAGTCATTTTGATCCGTCCCGCGCATATCCCATTGTGGAAGATATTTATGCCGGACCACAGGGCGCATTTGTGCCCAAGGCCTGGGAACCGTTCTACTGGCCGCAGACGGTCGCTGAACTCGGCTTTATTGTGGTGAAAATGGATGGGATGGGGACATCCAACCGGTCCAAAGCGTTTCACAATGTCTGCTGGAAAAACCTGGGTGATTCCGGTTTTCCGGACCGCATCGCCTGGATAAAAACAGCCGCCGCAAAATATCCATATATGGATACTTCCCGTGTCGGAATCTACGGAACCTCCGCCGGCGGACAAAGCGCTTTGCGGGCGTTGCTGGCCCATGGGGATTTTTACAAGGTTGCGGTCGCCAACAGCGGCTGCCATGACAATCGGGTGGATAAAATCTGGTGGAACGAACAATGGATGAGTTGGCCGGTCGGGCCGTGGTATGCCCAACAGTCCAACGCCACCAACGCGGAAAAGCTTAAGGGAAAGCTGTTGCTGATAGTCGGCGGCCTGGACCACAATGTGGACCCCGCCTGCACGTTTCAGGTGGTGGAACAACTGATGCGGCACAACCGTGATTTCCAGATTCAGGTCTTTCCCAATGGCCACCACGGGTGTGGCGGACCTTATTGGAATTACATGTGGCGGCTGACGCGGAATTTTCTGGTGCGGCACTTGTGGAATATCGAACCGCCCCTGGTATAGCGGGAGGGTGTGCCCGATTTTATCGGGAAGATCGCCAAGCTGCGATTCGCCAATGTTTTTTGAGTTTTTTTGTGCCTATCAGCAGTCCCGGCCACCCGATGTTAGAAG
>JAJZEY010000276.1 GCA_021805585.1 Planctomycetota bacterium | reverse complement strand
GGATTCTCGATTGGCGAACCTGAAATCAAGTGGCATTGCCGCAACGGCGCTTTTCATTGGCCACAGCTCCCGCGATGGATGGCGCGACGGCGGCGGCGAGACGGACTATTTTCGGAACGGCCGCGGGCCAATGAATCCCGATTTACCGGCGTGCGAGCGTATGGGCGAAACATGCCGGGAATGGTTTCGGTCGGCTTTGCCACCCATGGCCGAATCATTTCTATTAGTCCGCAAAATGCTCATCCGCTCGCGTGAATTACCAGCGCGCAAGCGTGCGAATACCGCAACATATCGCCATGGCAGTTGCGGAAAGTTCCCATCCTATTACAATTCATTCCGTTCTATTTGGTTCGTCGTGACTGTTTGGTGATTTCTGGATTGCGCAACGGGGATTGACGTTTAAGGAACGCGATCCGCATGTGGTCAGAGCCTTCAGGGCGGACCGCGTTTGGGACCAATAATCCGACCGGCGACCCGGCTTTTTGCTATTACCCCCGCATCAGCCGCGCCGATAACCGTCGGCCGGCACCAATCGTGGCATGACGGTTTATCTTCCGGAGCATTCGGTTCATGAATGATTTCTCACCCGATCCGCCCCCAGTTTCCAGACCGGAATTCACCGGCGAAGCGGCCCAATTGCTGGCGGCCCTTGATTTCGCCCAGCCGGATATGGAACAGCTTATTCCGGAATACAAAACCGCCATGCTCTGCACTATCGGCTTTCTGCTGCTGCTCTGGGGCCTTCTGGCGGCCGGCACCGTCGCCATGGTCTGGTTCACGTGCCATCAGTTAGCCAACGGGGTCGGTCAGCCATTGCTTCGTCTTTTTCTGCTGTTTGTGGAATTGACGGTGTTGATCTTTATTTTCAAGCCGCTGATATTGCGCCCGCGGCGCGAACCGGATGACACGGTGCGGCTTGACCGCGAAGATGAGCCACTGCTGCACGCGTTCGTCGAAAAGCTCTGCGTTCGGATGAATGCCCCGATCCCCCATTCCATCCGGGGCTGTGTGGATGCAAACGCAGGCGCGCTTCTGGAGAATTCCGTAACCGGCAAAGTCACGCTTATTCTGGGGCTGCCGCTGGCGGCCGGTCTGCCTTTGCGTAATTTCACCGCGGTTTTAGCTCACGAATTCGCCCATTTTAATCAGCAGTCCGGTCTTCGCGTCAGCGCGTGGCTGCGGCAATCGGGAAATTTTCTGGCTCGTGTGCTTTACCAGCGAGACCCGGTGGACGAATGGCTGCTGCGGCAATGCCGATCGGGCAAGCTCAGCCGCCAGATCGCCGGCTGGTGTGCCCGCCTTGTGGTAGAAGCCTCGCGCGGCGTTTTGTGGCTGTTTCTTGTGGCCGGCGAATGGCTATTCTGCCGTCTGTCCCGGCAAATGGAATATGATGCGGACCGCGCCGCCGCACTTATTGCCGGCCGTGCCGAACTGCTGCGCACGCTTGAGGTTCTGCGGTTTCTGTCCATGGGTTCAACCCTGGCCCAGTCGGATACCCTTCACGCATTGCGCGCCAAGGCATTGCCCGATGACATGGTGCGTCTGATTGTGGCGGATGGCATTTCCCTGGCGCGGCATCGCGATAAGGTTTTTGAAATGTCACGCGAGGAAAAGTCCACCTGGCGCAGCACCCATCCATCGCTGACCGACCGAGCGGCCAATATTGGCCATATTCAGATTCACGGACTGGTCACCAGCAATAGTCGCAGCACGCATCTGTTTTCTAATTTTTCCGCGGTCTGTCAGCGCGCCACACGCGTGCATTACGACGTTCACATCGGCCGAGCCGCCACGGGAATTCCCCTGGTGAGTTCCCGAAGACTCGCGGAAGAACAAAGCAAACGCCGGGAACAGGCTTTCGTTGTTCGCCGTTATTTTCGTACCAGCCTGGGAACGGCGCGTATGATTTTCCCGGACAATTCCTGGCTAACCCCCCCGGCCGATCCGGCCCAAGCCACTTCCGTGCTGGCCGATTTACGCAGGCAGCTTCTGGATTTTTCTCAAACCATCGACAGCCAGACCGGCAAGGATTATGAAGACCTTCTTGGGGCCAGAACCGCCTCCCGCGCGCATATGGAAAGTATGGAAGCGCTTATCCGCACAGTGGAGCATATGAAACGTCCGGCCGCGGTACGGGAACTCCAGCGGCTTCGGCGAAGGCTGGTACGCGCGATGGGGGAAGTTCATACAAAGCTTGAGGAATTAGAACCACGGGTCGATGCTTTAGACCGCCTTTCGCGCCAAAGGCTGGCGCTTTGCTTCGCCCTTTCACAATCTCCAACACTGTTGAAGCTTTCCGGGGATGTCGGCAAAAAGCTTCAACAGCGCGCCATTGAAATAGCCGCCCGATGCGAGGCTCTGGAAAAGTGCGGTGGACTGGTATTGCGGATGCGCGAACGGGGCATGGTTCTTCACACCCTTACCGACACGTATCCGGCCCGACTGCGACCCTTGTTCGCGGAAGCGATTAAAGAGGCGTCGAATGCCCTTGCCACAACAATTCAGGACATTGACCGGGAAATCCGCACCGATGCCCAACTGATAAAGATTAATGACCAGCTCCATTCGACTAACGGACAGACGCTGGGGGTAACGATACCGGATTCCAAAAATCCGCCCGCCGTGCTGGCCACGGTGGAGCGCATTTTCGAGCGGTTCCAACCGGTTCTACTGGATACCATTGGGCAGGTTGCGATGCTTGCCGAGGATATTGAAGCCGCCTTCCAACTGCCGCCCCTTGCGGAAACCACCGAAGCGACACCGGAACGCGAAGCCGCCGACGCGCGGGAAAAGTCCGCCGCCGCAACCGGTTACTGGCGGGCCAATGGCTTTCGCGCCGCGGGCGGATTAACGATGCTCCTGTGCGTGATCTGGCTGGCCGCCGGTATCTCAACCTCCGGACCCGCGGCTCGCCAGGGCGGGGCACCGGTCGGAATGGCTCCGTTGGTTACCGCGCCAATGCCGCAGTCCGCTTCCGCACCGAAAGACCCTGTGCCGCATGCCGCGCCAATATTGCCGGGCCCGTAGCCCACTTTTTCCATGCCACCACCCACGCACGCCCGGCCATAACCTTTGCCGAATCCATGGCGTACAATATATGTTAATACATAATTAGATTAATTACGATATTGCCGGGGCACACATGCCGCGGGTCATTTCCGCATGTCCGAATTTATTGCGGCAAAACGGTTTCCACTGAAAGCCCCAGAAGGCTTAATCGAAGAAGCGTCAGCGCCATATCGGCGGAGCGCAGGCGGACGCTTTGCCGATCGCCGGGGAACCGGCAGCGGCGCACGACCGCCTTCGCCGGTCCGGCCAAACCAATGTACACCAGCCCGACCGGCTTATGGGCTGATCCGCCATCCGGACCGGCGATGCCGGTAATGCCAATGCCCCAGTCCGCACCGGCAAGGCGCCGGGCATTTTCCGCCATGGCCGCGGCAACCGGTTCGCTGACGGCACCATACTGATCGATCATTTCCCCGGAAATTCGCAGGTCCTCTTTCTTGGCACCGTCGGCGTAAGGTATCCAGCCACGCAGAAAATAGCGCGACGAACCGGGTATGCCCGTCAGCATTTCCGCCAGCAGGCCGCCGGTGCAGCTTTCGGCCGTGGCCAGCGTTTGCTTTTGTTCAGTCAGAATCGCCGCCACCGCCCCGGCCAGAGATTCATCTCCGGTGGAGAAAATCAGCGGACCAAGGCGTTCGTAAATCTGACGGCTTTTTTCGGAAATAAGGGCATCAGCCTCGGCACTGGTGCCGGTGGCATACACCCGCACGGAAACCAGGCCGTCATGCACGGTGGTTCCGACGGCAGGGTTGGCACCACGGCGCATCAGGTCGGCAACTTTTTGCCCGATGACCGATTCACCCACGCCAAACGTATTGAATTTCGCCATGCGGGTGACGCGGCCATCCGGTGGAGCCGCGGCTTGCAACCGCGGCAAAACGGACCGCTCGAACATGGCTTTCATTTCTCGCGGTACACCGGGCATGACAAAAATGTCCGTCGGCCCCCTCCCTATATAAATTCCCGGCGCTGTGCCGCAGGAATTGGGCAGCACCCTGCCGGCTGCGGGTCGCAACGCCTGAAGGCGATTGCTCGGTGCCATGGTACGGTTGAGGTGCCCAAAGAATTCTTCTATGGAAGCCAGCGCTGCGGGGTCTTCCACCAGCGGCTCGCCCAGGGCGTCGGCCAAAGCGGCGCGCGTGACATCGTCCTCGGTCGGGCCAAGGCCGCCGGAAACCAGCACCAGTGAGGCTTCCGCGATGGATTGACCAATCGCCGCCGCAACCGCCGCCAGGGAATCTCCGACCGCGATATGCGCCCGGACCGGAAACCCAATTTGGGCCAGTTGTATCGCCAGCCAGGAGGCGTTGGTGTTAATTGTCAAACCGGATACCAGTTCATCGCCAATGGATATGATAATCGCTCCGGACACCGGTGCGGGAGCCGCATTTTTTTTCATTTCGACCTCTGTTCCAGTCATGTACGCTTACCTGCCGCCGGTATTGTAGGCGGCCCGTCCGGCGGCTTAAAGGCGGCAAGGCCGGGCCGTGAGCGGGTGAAGCGTTATCCCGGCTGCGGCGCGGCGGGTTGCGCAGCGGTCGCCTGGTAAGCCAAGCCATCCGTGATTAACCGAAAAATGGCATGAACGAGTCGTGACGCGTCCTCCAAGAGAGGTACGCTGATTTTGGTCGGACGCCGGCGCGCAACAAGCCGGCGGGAAGACCGGCGGGAGATCCGTCCAGACGCGCGGGTGACGTTGTTGACGGAGCGGCGCTTTTGGCGACAGTTGCGGCGGCGCGGGTCACCAGAAATGGCAAACCTGACGCGCGGGACCTCACGTGCGAAGCTGCGCACCGAACCGGGAGGCCAGCAATTCCACGGCGTTCTGAACTTGCCGGTCCACATGTTCCGATCGCAAGGTTCCAGCCGAATCGCGGAAGACCAGACTGAAGGTCAGGCTTTTGACGCCCGCCTGAACCTGCTTGCCACGGTATGTTCCGGTAAAGCTGATCTGTTCCAGAAAGCTCAGGTCCGCGGCGGCCAACGTGTCGCGCACATCCGCCCAGCGGACGGATACCGGTACAATCAGCGATAAATCCCGGCAAACCGCCGGGAACCGCGGCACGGGAACCGCGGTCCGCATCGGTACAAACAGGTTGATGAGTGCGGCCAGATTAAGCTCGGCACCCGCTGCGGCATGACGCAAGTCATAATGCTTCATTACATCCGCACTGAATTCACCGGCAAATCCGATGGGCGTACCCGCGGGTAATTGGCCGGAAGCGGAAATTTGGGCGGGCACCGCGATTAACTTCGCGGAAATTCCCGCCGCCATTCCCGGTACGGATACGGGCGTTTGCCGAAGCGTCAACTGCGGATTCATGGCATTTAATACCAATTCCACCACGCCGAGCACCTCGGCGGTAGAGTTCCCCACAATCGCGAGGCGTAATTCTTCGCTTGGCGGCACCGTCGGGCTGTCGGCCTCCTGCCAGTAGGCACGCGCAATTTCAAACAGTCGGGCGTCCGGCTGACCGGCGCTCTGATTCACCCGGCGCGCCGCCAGAAGGCCGGGCAGTACGGATGGCCGCAGCAGATTGGCGGATTTCCGTACCGCATCGCTGACACGCACCGCACACCGGTTCGGCGGCATAAACAACGCAATCTCATGATCGTCGACAAAACTGTAGGTGACCGCCTCATGCCAGCCGGCGGCACACAGACAGCTTCGCACCGCATCCCGGGCGCGATCTATTTCATCCACCGGGGCCACCGTGTGTGTGACCGCGGTACCCAGCGGAACGCGGCCATACCCCCAGACGCGCACAATTTCTTCGATCAGGTCGATTTCCCGCGTAATATCCGACCGGTAGGAAGGAATATGGCAGACAATTCCGCCGCTCTGCGGGTCCGATTGCGGATGCAGGTGCAGATGCCCAAGAATGGAGACCACCTCTTCAAGCGGAATAACCGTGCCCAGAATCTCCCGGATGCGGGCCGGGCGAAGTTTGACCGTCACGTCGGGTATCACCGCCTGGCCCGCCAACAGCAGCCCGGAAGCCGGTTCGCCGCCCGCCAGATCGACAATCAATTGAACGGCACGCCGCGATGCGAATTCCACCATGGCCGGATCCACACCGCGCTGAAAACGAAACGACGAATCCGATGACAATCCCAGGCGGCGCGCCGTGGCCCGAATGGAAAGCGGATCAAATCCGGCCGATTCCAGCACAATATCATGTGTGGCGTGCGTCACTTCGCTTTCTTTGCCGCCCATAATGCCCGCAATGGCCAGCGGGGAAACCGCATCGGCAATAACCAGCGTAGCGCTGTCCAACGGATAGCTTCGGCCGTCGATCGCCAGCAGCGATTCGTTTTCACCCGCGGTATCCACCGTCAGGCGGCCGCCGCGGACCTGGGCGAAATCAAAGGCGTGCAGCGGTTGACCGGTTTCCATCAGAACATAATTGGTTATATCCACCACATTGTTAACACTGCGCAGACCGACGCTTTCCAGCGCTTCGCGCAGCGGCGCCGGCGAGGGGCCGACTTTCACATTGCGAACCAGCCGCGCTGTGTAGACCGGACAAAATTCCGGGGCAAGAATAGATACCTGAAGTTCTTTTTCCGCCGCGCGCCCGTTTTCCACCAGCGTCACCACTGGCGGCTTAAACCGCCGGTGCAGCAGGGCCGCGAGTTCCCGCGCCAGGCCCAGATGACTTAGACAATCCGTGCGATTGCTGGTCACTTCCACATCCAGCACGTCGGTGCCCCCGACTTGTTCCACATGCTCCACCACCAGGCCGGCGTTGATCAGCGCTTCCTGTGCGGCGGCGGCTTCCACCGGCCGATCCAGATACTGATTAATCCAATTCAGAGCGATTTTCATTGCTGATTCCGAACGCCTGCGTTGGACAACCGCTTAACCCGACATCAGGCCTGTACCGGGCCGCCCATGGAAACACATTCCGACAATATTTACAGCAGTGCGGCCATCAGGGCGTGGGCACAAAACCGCTGCGCGCCAACACGGATTTATACCGCAGCCAATTTCCCAAATACAATTGCCGCATCTGAAAATTCAGCACGGATGCCCCACCCACGCGAACAAAGGATGCCGCAAGTACATTTGCCGGCAACGGCCGCGCGTGAACCAACTGCAGCACAAACACTTCCAGTCGCGGGTCAACCGCAATGCGGGTGGCCGGCTTGCCGGCAAGCCGGGCAAGCAGCACGGAAAGTTTTTCGGTTTTCAAAAGCTGTGCGGCGGTCCGCGGTTTTCCGGGCTTGGCCAACTTCATGGCCTGGTCCTGGCGGGCCAGCCGGATGGCCGCACGGGTCAACTGACCCAGCCGTCCATGCACGCCGGGCACATACGATGGAACCAAAATGTTAATCGCCTCACCGGATGCGTCATAACCAACCGGATAGCGCGTCAGGGCGGTGAAGGCATCGGGAAATTGCGCGGGCAATGTTTCTTTTTTAGCCACTGCCGCCAGGCCTATTTTCACAGCCATCGCGGCCAGCGCCGTCCCACGCGCCTTGTCGGCTTTGTACGCCTCGAGCAGGCGGGCGTCGCGAAGAACCCGCGCCCGCACCCGCGCCGGCGATTTGGGATTATGTGCGGGACTTACCGCAGTGATGCGATACATATAATCATTGCCCTTTGAATCAATCAGAACCGGACCATCGCGGCCCACCTGCAGGTGCAGCAGCAGACCCAGACCTTTGCTTTTGGGATCCAGTTCGCGCACCTTCATGGCCAGAGTCGCCAGACCCACCGGTGCGGAAAATCCACTTTCCGTGGCACCCGCCTGACCAATGCCGCGCAGACTCGAAAGGGCGGAAGCATCCGCCCACCGGTTCCAGGTTGCGACCAAAGGCGTATAACCGAAGCGTTTACCGATTTTGGCCGCAATCAGCTTGTAGGACGCCCATTTGGCTGCGCTAATGGGGGTGTAAAATCCGTCAATTTGCGGGTTCGCCCAGACCTTGTCCGTCTGCCGCGTGGCATATTCGGTCATCCGCCGGAACAGCAGTTGAATTCGCTTGTCCTGCTGCTGGCGAATCAATTTAGCCTTGACCGTTGCAAAGGGCTTATAGACCGTCGGGGCGGAAGTGCCGGCGCTATTGGCGGGCTGATCCACCGCGAATTCATCGCGATGGTTCTGGTAATAGCGGTACGCAGCCTGCACATCGGCGAACGTGACCTTCATGCCGGCGCGAACCTTGGCGCTTTGAAACTTCATAAATTCAATCTTCACCCGATCCGGATACCGGTACCCGAACGGATACTGATGGCCGGCCACCGTCGGCGGAGGGGCCGGCGAATTCGGGTCCCATGGCAACATGGTGCGATAGCGGTTAAACAGGCTTTGCAGCAGCGCGGCCCCCGGTGCCGGCATGGCATCGGCATTTTGCGCTGCACGAAGACGGATATAGCCAATCTGCAAGGACGACTCAAGCTCGCTGATGGTATGCGCCAACTGCGGATCGCTGGGCTGCGCGGCGCCATACACAAAATTCGCCAAGGCCTGAACCTGGTTGTAATCGCCAATCGCCTGAACAATATTCTGCGCGACATAACTGGAATTCCGCATCACGGCTTCCACGCGTTTTTGCACGCGCTTGTCGCTTAGCTCCGCGGCCGCGGTGTTGTAGTCCGGTAGAAACCCATTTTCGCGGGCTTCGCGCAAAAGCAGATAAAACTGGATTGCCGCATCGGTATTGTTCCGCTGCGTAAGCCAGGGAACCAGCCCCGGATTCAGACGCCGCAGGATGCGTACATCAATGGTGGCTATCGTCAGGTCGCCGGTGGTCAGCGGTTGGCCGCCCAGTTTGCCAATCACAAAACTGGATCCCCCCTTGCCCATGCCGGAGGTATACGAATACCCCGCCAGGAACACGATCATCAGGATGACGCCAAAAAACGCCATCAGGGGTTTGCTGTATTTACGCATCAAGGTTATGGACATCACCGTTTCCTGTTTTATTGCCGTCTGCCGGCACCAGCCTGCAAGGCCAGTTGTTCCGCAAGTCATTGAGCATAAACGAACCGCAGCGGAGCGTAAATATCCCCGCGTTGCCGGAAAACCCTATACCGCCCGCAACCACCCCGGCCATCGCCTTTATGCCGCCGTCCTTTTTCGTCCTGGCCGGGCCAATGGTTCGGCGTCAGGAGGCACTTTACCGAGGGCAAACCCGTCTGAACGGATTTTACCGTTTGTTTGATCCGCGAAGGATGCACGGTCCTGGCGGCGACCACGAAGTCGGGCGAGACGCCTGTCCCCAGTTGAGGCTCGCCCCCTTGGTTGGGATTCCACTGCGGCGAAGCTGTATTGGCCGGAAACGAAAGCGCTATTCGAAAATTATGGTTCCGACGGGTTGCCCAGCCGCTGCGCCGCCTGCCGCCGGGCAATATCGCAGGCCATTAAAATAGCGGATCGCATGGAACCGGCATCCGCGCGGTTGCGGCCGACAATATCAAACGCCGTGCCGTGGTCCACACTGGTTCGCACAATCGGCAGCCCCAGCGTCAGGTTCACGCTGCCGGAAAAGTCCAGCAATTTTACTGGAATCAGCCCCTGGTCATGGTACATGGCCACCACCAGGTCATACGCTCCCTGTGCGGCCTTGACAAAAATCGTGTCGGCACTCAGCGGGCCATGCACATCCATCCCCTGCTGCCGGGCCATAAGAATGGCGGGTTCAATGATGCGCTTTTCTTCATCGCCAAATTGCCCATTTTCGCCCGCATGAGGATTCAGGCCGCACACGGCAATGCGCGGCTTTTCAATACCGAACCAGTCAATCAGCGCCTGATGGGCCAGATTAATTGGATCAAAAACGGTCCCAATTTTGAAACCAGTCTT
>JAJZEY010000214.1 GCA_021805585.1 Planctomycetota bacterium | reverse complement strand
GAGAATTTAGAGAGTAGTGAGTAGAGCACATAAGGCCGAGGCCAAAGAGCGGCTGCCGCCGAAACATTGCAGCGCCTCCTGCGGTCTGCTTTCTGCTCTGAAAATTCGCGATTTTCCATCCTGCGCAGGTGAGGCTTGGCATCATGGGAGACTACTTTCTATTTCCTCTTGATCAATTGCTCTGACGCGGGCCAACATTGGGGTCGGCGGATTTGTCGGGCGAGACGCCCGACCCCCAGTTTGGGCGGCCCCCCGCCGGCGTCCGCCGCAGACGAAGCGCATTGGATATGACGGAAACGGAACTTAAGCTCATCGCGGCGGCGGCAATCATGGGACTTAGCAGCCAGCCGGTCCAGGGGTACAACACTCCCGCGGCCAGGGGAATGCCCAAGGCGTTGTATCCGAATGCCAGCCACAAATTCTGGCGGATGTTTCGCATAATTTCAGTGGACAACCGCAGCGCCTTTAAAATTCCCTGTAAATCTCCCCCGAGAAGTGTTATTCCGGCGCTGGCCATGGCGATATCCGTTCCGGTGGCCATGGCAATTCCGACATGGGCCACCGCCAGGGCGGGTGCATCGTTAATGCCATCACCCACCATGGCCACCAGCCGCCCCTGCTTTTGCTCCGCCTCAATCGCTTTGGCTTTATCCTGAGGCGACAATCCGGCCACACTATCATCCAACTTCAGTTGCCGGGCCACGGCTTGCGCGGTGCGGGGAGTATCACCGGTCAGCATTATTACGCGCAACCCAAAGGCCTGAAGCTCCCCGACTACCGCGGCGGCATCGGGCTTAAGCGGGTCCGCCACGCCAATAAATCCAAGCACCCGCCCACCCGCCACCAGATAGACGACCGTCTGGCCAAGTGATTCCAGCCGGACAACCGTTTCTCCGGCTTTGTCCCCGGCCTTATCGACCGCCTCACTAACGAATTGTTCCGATGCCGGTGGGACAAGCCCCATATCCGCAAGCAGCGCAGCGTTGCCGATCGCCACTGCCTCGCCCGCCACGGTCCCGACGGCTCCTTTACCACTTATCGCCTGGACATTGCTCACCGGCGGCAACGCCAGGCCGCGCGCCTTGGCGGCTCCCACAATGGCCCGTGCCAATGGGTGTTCGCTGGCCTGCTCCAGGCCGGCGGCCAGACTCAGCAGATGGACTTCATCCTGTCCGGCGACGCGGTGAATGGAAACCACCTGCGGCTTGCCCAGTGTCAGGGTACCGGTTTTGTCCAGCATAATGGTGCGAACCTTTTCAAGGCGCTGGATCGCCTCGGCATTTTTCACCAGCACGCCCAACTGCGCCGCCCGGCCCACGCCAACCATAATGGCCATGGGCGTGGCCAACCCCAGGGCACAGGGGCAGGCGATAATCAGCACGCTTACGCCATTGATTACCGCATATGCCAGCGCCGGCGAAGGACCGGTGAACCACCAGGCCAGCGCCGTTAAAATCGCCGCAACAAGAACCGCAGGCACAAACCAGGCGGCCACGCGATCCGCCAGTTGCGCAATGGGCGCACGACTGCGCTGTGCCTGGGCGACCATCCGCACAATTTGCGATAACACCGTTTGGCTGCCCACACGGGTAGCCTGCATGACCAGCGCGGCGTTACCATTCAGCGTACCGCCAAGAAGGGCGTCACCCGCCATTTTTTCCGCGGGCATCGATTCCCCTGATAACATGGATTCATCCACCGCCGCGGTGCCCTCCAGCAGCAGACCGTCCGTTGGAATGCTTTCCCCGGGCCGCACCAGAAGTGTGTCGCCGGGCTGTACGTCGCTAAGGGGGATGTCCCGCCATGCGGATGGGCCTTCCCTGCGATGCGCTATTTTCGGGGTTAAATTCAGCAGCCCCTGCACCGCCAGACTCGTGCGCGCCCGGGCGCGAAGTTCCAGCACCTGCCCCAGCAGCACCAGCGACACAATGACGCCGGCGCTTTCAAAATACGTATTCACCCGGCCCCCGGAACGCATGGCGGCGGGAAATACTTTCGGGGCAACCGTCGCTATCACGGAATAAAGCCATGCCGCCCCAACGCCTGTTCCAATGAGTGTAAACATATTCAAATGTTTATTTGTAATTGACTTCCACGCCCGCCCGAAGAACGGCCGACCGCAATAAAACACCACCGGCGTGGCCAGCAGCAGTTCCAGCGGGTTAAGCCAGAACGCCCCGGCCAGAGCGGATGAAAAATCCGCAGCCATGGCCAACGCCAGCAGCGGCAGGGCGAAAATAAGGCTGGCCTTGAATCGCCGGGTCATTTCCCCAAGTTCCGGATTGCCCGCCGGCACCAATTCCGGCCCCGGCTCGGTCGGCTCAATTGCCTCAAGCGCCATACCGCATTTGGGACAAGCCCCCGGCTGGTCGCGCATCACTTCCGGGTGCATGGGACAGGTATACCGGACCGCTGCCGTCCCCGCGCAGGCGGACAGGCCTTGGATTCCCATTTCCGGTTCCAGCGCCATGCCGCATTTTGGGCATGTATCCGGGTGGTCCATTGCTATTTCGGGGTCCATGGGGCAGATATAGCGCGCCGGCAATTTTCCCCGCGCGGCATTTTTCGCCTGAACGCCGGGCTTCGCGGGGGATGTTTTGGTTCCCGCCGAAACGGTCAACCCATGCAATTGAACCGCCGGGGGGATGGTCGAATTGAGATATTTTTCCGGATTCGCCTGAAATTTCGCGATGCAGCTTCGTCCGCAAAAATAATAATTTTTCCCGTTGTGATGCACCGATCCGGCGCATTTTTCCGGATTCACACGCATGGAACAGACCGGGTCAATGGCAACGTCAGAATTGCCCGCCGCGGCTTGTGAAGGACCGGTTATGGATTCAGCGGGATCAGGATGATTCACAGACAACTCCAATAGAATAGCCTTTGCGCCACATAACCCTGCCCCGTCTTTTATAATAGCCTGCGGATACCGAAAGAAAAGCACCAGATCACCGCGCCGGTGCCGCCCAGGCGCACCGCAAAACTATGCATCCCATACACGCCCGAGAATGATTCTTTCCGCCCGTCGTGCGGCGGCGAGGAAATGTTCGGTCGTTTGCCACCGGGCCATCGCCTGGCCGGTACTCACGTCTTTTACCCGTCAGCCGCGAGGCGGAACCCTTTGACTATCGGCAGCAGGCGGTGCCAACCGCGCCAGATCGTCAGCCAGCCGGGAGCCCCATCGCGGCGGCGTCCAATTTACCCCCCAAAGTCCGACTCGCACCACTGGCCTATGTGTCCGGCGAGCACGACACGATTAGACTGCCCGATAATGACGACTTGCCCAATCGACATATTTGGCGGTGCAGATAGAAAATGAGCGGAACTTTCCGGCGGTGCCACACGCCTTTGGGGCTTGTGCAGGAACAAGTTCGGGTTTTTGCCATCGCCTCCGGAAACAGAGGATAGGGTTACGGTGCGAATGCTAAAGCGGAAAAGGCAGACTGGTGGCGGACATCTTGCCTGACAACAATGCTTGCCGGCCAGGATGGCCGCCCCCCAAATGGAAAGCCGGTCCGCAGGCACCGGCGCGTCAACAGCGTCGAAATTCCGTTGCCATTCGTATATCACCGGCGGTTGCAGTTAAGACCCAACCCCGGATTTAATTTTGCACTGGACCTTAGGATGCGGTGGACGAGGACATCGTCCGGGTTAAACATGCGATGAATTGTAACATGGAGCGCGCAGCATGAGCTGGCTACTATTTCTCGACGAGAGCGGGCATGATCACAACAGCATGCCCTACGAGGTGCGCGGCGGGATCGCATTGCAAGATATGAAGGTATGGCCTTTTGTTCAGGGTGTTCAGCGATTGGAATTGGAGTGCTTCGGCGTGGTGCGGCTTTTCTTCTTCAGACCCCCGTATTTTTTACGCCAACGCCACTTCATAAAATCCGGCATGGCCTGACGCCCGATTTGTTGGCAGATCCAGCAAATGGGTTTGCCCACTTTTATCGGGCCAGATGTCCGCCCCCTGACAAAATTGGCAGGAAGGTGCTTGGTCAGACATGCAAATCAGAATTGGTTGGACGCCTGGTGGGCACAGAAATATTGCCGAATAGCAGTTTAGTGACCTTCCCAATAAAAACAGGCCCGCCCGATTCCGCTAAATTGTTTAATCAATTCTGCAGAAAACATGTCCTGGCTGGGCTATTCTATCGCAAAAGATGTGTTTAAGGTTAAGGGCATGGGGGCGGGATGAGGGGCCATCCATCCTGTTCGCAACATTGTTCTTAGACCGCCCGGTTGCCCGGACCGCAATGGTCAATTTTCCGTGCCGGATTCCGCGGTGCGAATGCGCGCCGCGGAAAGGATAAACCGCTGCGTTAACCCCGCCCAGACCAGCAGAAGCGATCCGGATACGATCATGAACAACCACAGCATCTCTATGCGCACCGGCAGGTCGGTTTGCCGCGCAAGCACCCCCGGCTGCAAAGCGGTCCACAGGCCGACGCCCATGGTCACGGTCAGCCCCAGCGTGCCCAGCAGGCGGCCAGCCGTATTCACCCAGCGTTTGAATTCAGAAAAATAGGCCAGCATGCCCAGCAGCCCGGCAAATTCCGCGCCGAATACCGCCGCCATGATCGTCAGATGAACCCAAAGCTGCCCACCGTGCGGCACAATTGCGGTAATCTGTTTGCCGCAGACCGCCAAACCAGCCGGCAGGAACCACAGAATGGTTACCCCGGCGGAAATGAAAAACTGCCAGTTGCGAAATGTCAGCGATTGGGTCACTGCGGGCCGAATGCCGGTAATTGCATCCAGTGCCACCAGCGACAGCAGAGCCACCGTGGGATAACCCACCAGAATGGCAAATATGTCTCCCTGCCCTTTGGCCAGCAGCATCACGATGCACAGCATAAACACGCCAAGCATCCACATGAAGTCCGCCCGCAAAGACCGCGGCAGAAACAGGATCGCCGGCACTCCCAGCAGCCCAAGAATAAGTTCCAGGAAGCGAAGCGTCTGCCCCATGCCGCTGTGAAATACCGGTGCGGTGGAAGCTGCGCCCATGAGCTGCGTGCCAAAGCGCGAAAAAATCAGATACACGGGTGCAATCAGCAGGATGCATCCGAACATACCGACAAACAGGCACGAAAATTCAAACCGCTTACGCGGAATCGGCCACGGCTTTTCGGCTTCGCCTGCCGCATTATTGGCGTCGCTGGCCGCAGTGGCCAGTGGTGGCGCGATGATAGCATCGGGCAGGTCGATTTTCACCGGCGCGGCGGCAACCGCCGCCCGTCCATCCGAAACGCCGTGAATGCCAGGCGAAATGCCACGCCGCGCCAGACCCTGTCCGCCATACCGCATACAAAACTCCGCCAACGCCGGGCACTAAAGAAGGCCCCGGCCATACGACATTATATCGGTCAAATGGATGGCGTGTAGAGTTTTATTCGATATTTGAACTTGCCTTGGGCCGCCGCTAACGCATGGTTCAACCGCCCATTTGCCTGCCCGCATCGTCGGTGGATGGATTATCAGGCTGAATATTTATCGGCGGCCTTGCGCCGGCCAAGGGCCAGGCCACCCAATCCCAGGCCGCCGCAAAACAACAGCGCCCAGGTTGAAGGCGCAGGCAGCGGCCCGCCGGCGGGGATGGCATTCAGCGGCGTCGTAAAATTCGGGCTGGCCAAATCAATTTCACCAACACTGCTGATTCCCCCCACCGCCAAATTACCGGTGATGGTACTTTGTGTGGAGAGGGTTGCGTTGGGAGCCAGGATGGATCCATACCACCCGGATTGCAAGGACAGAGTTGTCGCCGTGCTGAAATTCCAGACAATGTTATCCGCTTCCGTGGAATTGCCGTTAAAATTCAACCCGCTCGGCTCCGAAAAGGAAGTACCGGAAAAATTAATCAGCACCTGTTGATTGGCTGACAAAGTGGAAAATGCGATATTGGAAATTGACTGTCCGGGGCTGAAGGTGGATGCGTCAATATTAAACACCACCAGCGAAGGAGCTGTCGGCAGATTAAACGTTAAGTTGTTGTTGCTTGCGGTCACCGTAGCTCCGGTGGTGGTCGGCAAAGCCGCCCATGCGGTGGAGGTGGCCGTCAGCTCGTTGGCAAAATTAGCCAGGTCAGTCGCCGGTGCGGTTGAATTTTGCGTAAGGGAACCGCCGCTGTTTACGGAGAATCCGCCGGTGGCAGTACCACCAAGCAGCACCTTGCCATTGTCCACGTGTACATTGCTTGACGTCACATCGCCGGTTGCCTCCAGACCGATGGTCGCACCGGTGGGCAGGCCATTACCCGCGAAGGTGGACCCGGCAACAGATCCATTTAGGAAAGCATTGCCTTGAGTATCGCTGTTATCATTAAAAGATGTCACCGGTGTCCGCGACCCGCCCGTGGCCGGTGCCCCAAGCACGATGACGTTGAATTGCTGCATGGGAAAGGTTCCCGCCCACGCCCGTGGCAGCCCGCCAAGCCCGAAGCCCACCACCACCGCAACGGCCGCCGCCAAAACCAAAACATTCGTGCGTATTATTCTCACAATCGCTCCATTCTTTACAGGTTCGTTTGACAGAATTCAGGCTTGCGCTGGCTTCGCCCGACGAACGGGCTTATTTTGCGATAGCCGCCGTCGGGTTACACCGACAGCATGGCGGGGATCTCTCCCATTGTTTCCAGTCGGGGCCATACGCCTGGCACCACTTCCACAGGACCATTGTTACAATATCGGCACGAGTGGCGTAATGTCAAAAACTCTTCGATCCCAGAGCAAATTTCCCAGGGCAGATTTCGCGGTTATCTGACCTCAAAGACCGGACCGTCGGACCGGAATAACGGCCCGAATTTCATTGGTGGCAGGATACAACCTGCAAAATTCTTGACACTGCCGCCCCAGCGCGTTACGGTTCACGGTAGTATGGACCGCATTGTGCCCTCGGCAGGCTGAATTGGCCGGCCAGACGGCTTGCGAATCAGGCGGCACAATCGGCGGAGCGGTCAAATCTTACTTGGAGAAACGCGGTATGCGGACTCGTTTTTGGCGTTGGCCTTCTCTGGCTGTGGTGCTTGGAACCTCCGGACTGGCTTTTGGTGCCGCGCCCCCTATGCCTAATCCCGCCGCGCCTTCCTATACCGCGGCCGACACAACCGCCATGACCGCTTATGTGGACCACTACGCCGCCCAGCTGCGGCAAGCCACTACCACACGCGCAATGGTGCGCGCGCGCCACCGTATTTTAAAGCCGCTCGAGCAAAAATCCGTCACGGCTTCGGTGATGTTCCTTTCCGACTACGGCAGCGTCGTAACCACAGAATTAACTCCTTTCCTGTCCCACAAAAATCTTGCGCTAAATGCCATCATCACCCTGGCCAACATAAAAGATTTAAGCACCCAGCCCGCGCTGCAACAGGGGTTGGAAAGCCCGGTGCCCGCGGTACGCTACTGGGCGGCGCGCGGCTTAATCGGTATCGAACCGGAACTGGCGCAAATCGGCCCGTCCGAACAGTCCGCGGTAACTGATCTGAAAACCGCACTCTCCACTGAAACCGACCCGGTCGCGGCCTTGGAAATATGCCATTGTCTGCAATCCATGACGCCCGAACCGCTGGACACCGCGCCCCTTATTGTGGCCGTGCTTGGGCGCGTGACCCATCCTTACCCCAAGGCACCACCCCGGAACTTGGACATCGCCGGCGAACTGGCCAACAGCCTGACCCAACTGGTCAAGGCCGGTGCCGTGCTGACCCCGGACGAAAAACTTGCCGCCATGACCACCTTGGCAGACCTTTGCAGCTACGCCGCCCAATACTGGCAGGCCGGTCTCCTTGGCTACCCGCAAAAACTCGCCGCACCCGAAACAATCAACGCCTGCTCGGCGGCGATGAACGCCGTCAGCGGTACAACCTCTTTTTCCATTCCGACCCTTACCAGTACCAGCAGCGGCACCGAAACACTGCTGAAGGTCAATGCGTTAACGGGTAGTCAGTCGCAGGCTGGTATCCTGCAAAAGCTTTTTCCCAAAGCGCCCATTCCCGTCCGCATTGCCGGGGCGGGGCAATGAGCCGCCTGGCCGATGCAAAATGCCCCGGCGGTCTGGCGGTCGGATGCTTTACGACTGGCGGCAAAGCGGCCGGACGCAATACAGATACATGGGGACCGCGTGGCTGAATCATGGGTTGACATTCAACCGGTAAGCCGCCCTTTCCGCGCCACCGTTGCCGTGCCGGGCAGCAAAAGCATGACCAATCGGGCTTTGCCAATGGCCGCTTTGGCCGGCGGATGTACCCGACTTTCCGGTGTGCTTTTTGCCGATGACACCCATCGCATGATCGACTGCCTGCGCCAACTGGGCGTAACCCTTGAAATTAACGAATCCGCATGTGAAATTTCCGTGTCCGGTTTAAGTTCCGCATTCCCCGTGGCCAAAGCTGATTTATACTGTGGAAATTCCGGCACCACCATCCGGTTCCTTGCGGCCGTTTGTGCCGCCATGCCGGGCGCTTACCGCCTGGATGGTATTGACCGTATGCGACAGCGGCCAATTGGCGAACTTTCGACGGCAATTGCCAGTCTGGGCGGAAATATTCAGTTCCCCTTGAACCCCGGCTTCCCCCCTGTTCAGACAACCGGTACCGGCCTTGCCGGCGGCCAATGCCGATTCAGCAATGTCAAAAGCAGCCAATATATTTCAGCCGTTCTGATGGCCGCTCCGCTTGCCCGGCAGGCCGTGGATGTCATTTTGGAAGGCCCCGTCACCAGCGAACCGTATGTCCGCATGACGCTGGCCATGATGGAGCAGTTCGGCATACGCGCCTCGCTGGCGGCGCTGGATCCCCAAACGCCCGAACGCGGTCGCGTGGTAACCATTGCCGCCGGTCAACGGTACACCGGCCGCCCTTACGCCATAGAACCTGATGCCAGCAACGCAAGTTATTTTTTGGCCGCTGCGGCGCTGGTGCCCGGTTCGACAGTGGTTATTCCAGGTCTTGGGCGCGATTCTCTGCAGGGAGATGTGCTGTTTGCCGATGTGCTTGGCCAAATGGGTGCCCGATTGTTTCTGGATGCGGATTGCGTGCGGATAACCGGAACCAACCGACTGACCGGACTTACCATTGATATGAATTCCATTCCCGACATGGTACAAACGCTGGCGGTTCTGGCTCTGTTCGCGGATGGACCGACCCATATTTGCAACGTCGGCAATTTACGGATTAAGGAAACCGACCGCCTGGCGGCGCTGGAAACAGAATTAGCGAAGCTGGGCGCACGGGTACAAACCACCCCGGACAGCATTACCATTGAGCCGCCGGAAACAGTGACTCCAGCCACCATTGAAACCTATGACGATCACCGCATGGCGATGGCATTTGCCGTTGCCGGTCTGCGCGTGCCGGGAATCCGCATCGCCAACCCGGCCTGTTGCGCGAAAACCTATCCGTCGTTCTTTACGGATTTTTCCACCGCAACCGCCAGTCAGACTTTTTAACCAACATCCGTGCCAAGGTGTCGGATTCAATCTTAGCGGTGAACGCCGAAACCACCTTGGCGGCCACCAGAACCAAGTCGGCAACAATCATGATCTCCCGGCTTAAATCCTTGGAAATAAGTTCGGCGTCCACGGTTGGTCACTCCTATCCGCGCAATCCGTAAAATGCGAGGTTCATCATAAAGATGTCAAAACCGCGGATTTCGTCGATAACGCGGATACGCCTGGCAACGGGCAGCGCGTAAATGCAATCGGTAGTCAGTTCTTACGCGAAGGCTGGCGCGATGTTTCGGCGACAGCCACTCTTTTATCCTATCCTTATGTGCTCTACTTTCTACTCTCTCTAAACTCCTGTTCTGCGTTGCCGCAGCAACGCCGGCCCGCTTCGTGGTCGCAGGAAGGAAGATGACCTCCCCACCGGCACCCCATTTATCAATGCAATATTTTGCCGTCCCGATAAAAACGGGCACAGCCGATTGACGGGGTGTGCCCGTTTTTATCGGGAAGATCGCCAAGCTGCGATTCGCCGGTGTTTTTTGTGTTTTTTTGTGCCTATCAGCAGTCCCGGCCATCCGATGT
>JAJZEY010000491.1 GCA_021805585.1 Planctomycetota bacterium | reverse complement strand
GATCGTTTTGCGACGGCGTGAAAAAGCCATCCGTGCCGATAAACAGCCGATACATTCCCAGGCTGGCTTTGGGCATGACATACTGATATTGCTTCCAGTTGCCACCATAGGGCCATTCCCGTCCAATGGCCTGAATTTTCAGCTTTACTGTGGTCTGATGGCGCGTCATACGCCGCGGCAGGGGGGTGGTAACGTAGTAAAATCGCCTGCGAAATGGTGCCACCGGCGGCGCATTTTCCGCGCCGTTAAGCGTGTTGTAATCTCCCTGCACCTGATAACCCACTTGCTGGCCATTGCATGAAAGAATCAGCCGTCCGCGTTCCAAACCGTAATCCGATCCCCAGAACTGGCACGTAACATAATTGCGCCGGTTGGGGTTAACACGCATGGTCAGCGTTGCATAGCCGCCGTCGTCCTGCGGCGGGGAATGCGGTTGCAGCCGCAATGCGGTCTGATGCAATCCACCCACAATGAATTTCCCGTTATGCAAAACCAGATGATGCGCCCGGTCCGAGGCGGCGTTTCCAAAAATGATCTGGTCCGCCAAATGTTTCGCCGTCGGAGCGGCGGCCGCAGCCTGAATTTGGCCGGCCCCAACCGTCAACGCCGCCGCAAGTCCGGTTGCTATGGCCGCAAAAATCCCGGTGAATCCGGTTGCTTTGCCTGTCGTTACCATCTATTTCGCCTTTAACTTCCAAAGTCGTTAAAATCCTCGTCATGTTATTATGCACTCCCCAGAAATAAAATCTATATCCATTTGCGTCTAATTTATATCATTTTACGACAACCGGCCTTATGCCCACCACCCCTCTGCGGCCAGCGAACCGGCAATCCTGATTGGCGGGTTTGACCGCGCCCTATGGCCGTTGAATACGTGCCTGACCGGTGTGAAGATTGATTTTCCAGTTGGCCGGTGGGGGCAGGCGCAGGTGGCCGTGGCCAATGTCCAATGGCATCCACAAGTAGCGCGAATTCCATAGGTGTCTTGGATGCCAGATATCTCCCAAATAAATCACCGTGGTCCGTTTTGTGCCGCTGATTTTCAGCAAAAATCCGGATTGCGACCCATACGTATTGGTTTTGGGTGGCGCGATGTTGCGGAATGTCGACCATGGCCCGGTCATGGATTTTGCCGTCGCATACACATCCGGGTTGGCTCTCCAGCCTGTCAGATGCGAACCGATGACATAATACAAGCCGTGATAATGCACCAGGCCAAGCCCCTCAAGGTGCATCGGTATCAGGCATATCTGCTTCTTCACCGCCAGGTCATTTGCGGATAATTCCGCAATCCGAAAGCCGAAAGGGCGGTCTTCAAATAACAGATACGCCCGCCCTTGGCGGTCCGTATACTGTCCGATGTCGCGACTCTGGTGCCCCAATGGCCGGAATCGCCGAACATAGCGATAGTTGCCATCCACGGTATTGCAGACAAATACCGCAACTTCAGCCAGACTGTAATGATTCGCATCTATATGTGCATACATCACAAACTTCCGGGTCGCCCGGTTGTAAAATACCTTGGGCCGTTCCAGAATCCAGTCGCCACGAAGCCCGGCGGGTTTTCGCAGTTGAACCACTTTGTTCCGGAACCGCCAATGCACCAGATCCGTCGAACGATAACACCCCACATAACGTTCTTTCGGGTTGTTTTGCCGGGAGCGATCTTCACCAAACAGATAGTACCATCGGCCTTGCCGCAAAATACACCCGCCGTGTGCCTGAATAATGCGTCCCCGGTTGTCCAGCCAGCGGGCTTCCGGCCGTATCACGCCCGCACCACTTGCAAGCCCGGCGATTGCACAAAACAACAAACCGGCCAACCCAATCGAAGCATAATGGCCAAAACGAATTCTTTCCGCTGGTAGCATGTCGGTTCCTTACTATTATCGAATTTGTCCTGTAACGTGCCCCAAATCACCCGGTTTGCCAATCTACAGAGTGGCTTTTGTCCAACGCGGTCCGTTTGATTTTATTGTCGGGTTAGATGGCGTCGGCAAATTTGTCGTCACAAAATATCCGATTTTCATAATACGCCTCACCATCCGGTGCCATCAGGAATATAGGCCTAATTCCCACGATAAACGCGAAGCGCTTTGCCGGTCACTGGATCCACCGCCCCAACAATCTTCTGGCCGGCGGGCGAATTCCATGGCACCCATTTCTTCGCTCCCGGCCTGCGCACAAAACAATACCTTGACGCCTGGATGCGAATCTCACTGTTATCCACTATACGCCCGGCCACCATCGGCAGGCCCCGTAGAATTTCCTGTCCCCTTGTCGCGTACGAATAGACATACGCGACAACGGGCTTGCCACGTGCATTCACAAACACTCCGGCCTCGGCCGCCTTTTTGCCGTTCACCTGAAACGGTGGAATCTGAATATTATTGGAACTGAAAAACGTCCGTCCATTAGTCGTTGAATAAAAATAAGTCTCGGACCTGGGAACAGCCGTTCGGCCAAAATAGACGTCAACAGCATAGCTGGCCAGCAGCAGCACGATGGCGATACCGATAAGCACAATATTTTTTGGCGCGACCGCAAACTGCCTTATTTCGGGGATATTCAGGCGAAACATAATACTTTCAACTCCTTTTGTGCCTCAGCCGGCTGCTGCGGGAAATTCTCCGCAGCCGAAAGAAGAAGTTTGCCGCGAATTCTTTCTTGGCCCGGCGCGGGCTTGGGGGAAATTGTAAACACCATGCCGGACTATTGCGGCGTAAACCGTAAATATTCACTGGTGGTGTATTGTACATTCTTACCTTGCGCATTGGAGGTCATCGAAATTCTCACCCCATCCACATGCCCATCAACGAATCCGATATTATCCACGCCACTCGTATCCGGATAGCGATTTCCTCCCCAGCCGATGAATGTGCCACCGGTTGGCATCACAAAATGGTTGTACTGAAGGTTCGCGGTGGAGTTAAAATAGGTTTCTCCGGATCGCCCGTATGGCCAGCCGGCAATCTGGTTGGGCCACGCCGTTGAAAGTTCGGAAATATACGGCACCGAAGAGGGTGCCTGCACCGTCGCCAGCGGCCAGGGCTTTGGTGTGGGTCCCCAGTTGCCATTGGGGGATACGACTCCTTGGCCGTCCGGCAGCGTGACGGACGATAAATAGGCATTGATCATGACACTGCGATAAGGGTACCTCTGTGGGTTGTAGGTAAATCTGTCCCAACTGTAATAGGTGACGACATTGCCATCAATAATCAGTTGTGGACAGACAAAAATCTTCGCCTGATTATTTACCATGGGCATCAGGAGCGATTCCCAGAAACGTGTGGACCATGTCCAGTCCTTGTATCCGTCCGCACAGAAGGGTGTGCCTGAACCGTCATATTCGGAGGAATATATTGTTTCGCCAATAACCAGTTGCCGCATATTGGAAGCGCACAACGTTTCGCGGGCCACTTTCTGGGCGCTGGCCAGGGCCGGCAGCAGCAGCGAGATCAGCAGGCCGATAATGCTTATCACTACCAGTAATTCGATAAGTGTAAATCCACGCTGCCGACGTGGAACGGCCACCGGGGCCACCGGGGAATGGCTTGCCGCATTTCCCGCATTTAAAACCAGGCGATCCCTGTACGTGCACATGATGACAACCTCCGCAAAAGTATTTATCGGTCTGATCGAGCCGTTCGGGGCAGGCAAATACCGGCTATTCCCATCGACTTATATCGCTCCATTACCGGCAAACAGGCTGGATTCAGCAACTTTCGCCGTGCAAATGAATGCCTAAAGTCCCGATCGGTGACCTCTAACAAATTATAGGTGTCAAAGGCCGGATAGATAGAGACAAAATGCGTAAAAATATAAATTGGGTATTACAAAATACACCACTTCATGCGGGGTGATTTACCCCTGAATACTCTGAATACTTTGGCGGGATTAACAATTGGTGACGGATCTCGTCTGGCCAGTCAGGCAATGGTTCTCGCGGAGGTTACGTAAATTGTGCGTCCGGAAATATGTCGGGTGTTGCCATCGTGGTGCGGGTGCCTGGAAAAAAAAAGGGTCGGTCAGATGCGCATCTGACCGACCCGAATGGTGCCGCAACGGATTGAAAAAGCAGTCCTGCTGTGAATTTATTTTCCCGCACGCCGCATCGTCACAATTGTCGCCGAATACCTGGCAACCGTAAGAGTCACCTGCTGGCCGCTTACCTGAATCATCAGCATCTTTGGGCCGATACGGGCGGGATGATGCATGGAATTGGCGTCGCGTTGCGAAGGCGGCGCAACGGTGCCGGCGCGGGCCTTGGCTATCGGAAACCCTTTCCCCATTTTCAGCGTCAGGTGAATCGGGTGGCCGGTCAGGTTAACAGCCTTGTAATAGGCTATCTGGTGATCGGCGGAAATTGTCGCATCCGCTTCAAGGCCTTTTACCGCCGTTGCCGCGACACGGTATTTTGCAAAATGATCCCGCCAGAATTTCATGACAACATAATTGGGTGCTGGAAACCAGGAACGCCTGCTGAAGTTGATCAGTGCGTTATTCCAATCGTTCTTGTTCTGTCCAACCCATCGCAGAAACAGGGCCGGTGACGCCATGCCCACAACGCTGCCCTGGCGTTCAAAACCGGTGAGTATCAGGCCGGCAAAAATGCCCGTTCGCCAGTCAATGGTCATCTCGTTCCATTCGGAAACAAACAACTTCATATGAGGATTGGCGGATTTCCGGATAATGTCACCCGTCTTGCGGATGAAATTCAGATAGGCCTTTGCACCATCAATATATCGGTATGGCCCGACGTATTGGTGAATGCCAAGGTAGCTGAATTCCGTTGCAGCGCCGGCAATTATATCGCGGTTCCATTTCAGATTCAGACCGCCGCTGCCGCAGGCGATGAATTGAATGCGAGGATCCACTTTTTTCATCGCTGTGGTAAATTCAGTGAGGGCCTTGATATATTGTGGAGCACTGAAAGTGGAACCATACCAGACTTCATTGCCGATCTCCCAATATTTCACGTGATATGGCTTGGGATGGCCATATTTGGCCCGCAACTGGCCCCATTTATTGGTAACCGGGCTGTTGCAATATTCCACCCATTGGCAGGCTTCGCGAATATATTGTTCGCGCGTCTTTTCATCATCTTTACCGGTGCCGATATTGATGCAAATTTCGGGGGCGGCACCAGTCAAGCGGCAGAGTTGAATATACTCATCGGTTCCCAAATCATTCGGGTCAGTGTCATTCCAAATGTACCACTCGGAAACGCGATCTACATCTGGACCGATACCGTTCTTCCAGTGATAAGTATCGGCATAGCCTCCACCGGGCCAGCGGATAAGTGCCGGCTTAAGCGCCTTAATTGCAGCCAGGGTATCCGGTCGAAAGCCCCCAAGCCTGATGGCGCGTTGGGACATCAGCGATACCTCATCCACATAGACCGTCCCCGAACCCTTCACGCCTATCTGCAACGTGACGCGTGGAAACGGTTTGGTCGCTTTAAAATTCAATGCAACACGATGCCATGTGCGGACAAGCGTTGAAATCGCTTTGCGATACAACACTTTATGCGCTGCGGTAATCCGAACAATCGCTCCGGCCGGCGCGTTGCCGCGCAGCCATACGGATCCGCGATATTCGCCGGCATATCGCAGGCAGATTCCGTCCTGTTTAACGCCCGCTTCGGTTCCATTGGAAGTGACCTTGATACACCGTCGGCTGTTGCGCGGATCGATAGTTGTGGCAAAAACAATGCCATTTCCATAGGCGGACCAGAATGTCGCGCTAAATTGCGGCGGCTTCACCGAAATTTGCGGCAGGCCGCTGAACAAGGTCTTATTGCCAGCAATGGTCGTGACGCGGATATGCTTAAATTCCGCCTGGGTCTGCCATGTACCAATACCCACCTTTCCATGCACGTGAGCACCGGCGGCCAAGGTCTGATCGAATAGCTTGCGGGCATTTACCCACACCTGTATATGCGGACCACGGCATCGCAGGCGAATGTGATACCATTGGCCAGATTCAATATGAATTGTGGGATGCCCTCCGATGACTGTGGGAAGACTTTTTCCCTGCGCCTGTTGAATCGCATCCTGCGTGTTGCCCCATCCGCCCAGATTCAGCCAGAAAAAATGCTTTGCATCGTGGTCATAAAACTGGATCAGGAATCCTTCATTGCCGCCGATCTTTTTGGCATCCAGTGATATTTCATAATTGGACCAGCCGACCTGTCCGAAGGTCCGGATGGCATCGGCCCCGTTTCCAAGTTGGCGGATTTCCTTTCCACTTATTGACCAATTGCCGCCCGGATTTGAATTGCCCTGTTCAAAGCTGCGGTTCCAGATCAATTGCCCCCACACGCCGTTATCCGCCGAGTGATAGATATGTTCGAGGAACTGGCCGTAAATGCCCCGACTGATCGTGTTACGCACCCGGCCGGGATGGATATGCACAATGGCGGCCGTGGCATTTTCCGCACACGACATCAATGCCGCCAGCAGGCCGCACACAATGACGGCCACGCGGAGAGTCCATCGATGAATGGCGTGCGCACTATTAAAAGCTGAACGATGAATCATGCTGAAGGTCCTTATTCAAGGCGATCAAAAATATACACCCGCTCGCGGGTGCTTAAAAAAAAGCGAGATGTTGATATCGCGGTCAACATCTCACCTAAATTGTGCCGGTGAGTTTAATGATTTCAGGAAATCCCACCAATTCGCGTGCCAAGCAGCAGCATGCCCGCACCGCCGACCGCCAGCAGGCCAGTGGTCGGTAAAGATGCGGGAACCGGTTCGGCAGTGTATCCGTTTAGCCGTCCGGAAGGCGGGTCGTTTTAGTGCGGCCAAATTTCTCCTCGCAATATGGGCTATTGTCCGGTTCCTGAACGATGCTGGCCGGGCATCGACTTTGTTCAGTGTATTTAAGTTTATCATAAAGCCAACCGTAAACAAGGGACATCCCGCGTAAAAGCCCAAAACGCGGGATGCTTCACGCAATGTGATCAAGCGCCGTTCGCCCGCTCAATACTTTCCGCTCGCCTTATTTCACTTTCATCGTGACAACCGTTGCCGAATAGGGGTCCAGGATCACCTCAACCTTTTGGCCGCTGACCCTAACCGCAAGGTTATGCGCTGCAATGCGGTGTGGATTTCGCATGGTGTTTCGTGTCAATAGGGATGCGGAGGTCACGCTTTGCGCCGCTGCGGATGCCAGTTGAAAGCCGCTGCCCATGTTCAATTTCAGTTGAATGCTTCGCCTGGTCGGATTAACCGCCTTGTAATAGGCGGTTTTATGATCCGCGATAAGTGTGGCGTCCGCTTCCAGCGGCTCGGCGGGCGTGGCGGCCACACGATATTTGGCATAGTGGTCGCGCCAAAGCTTTTCCACCACATACATTAGCCGCTGGAAACCACGCACAACGATTGAAATTTATAAACGCGTTGTTGCATGCTCCGGTGCCAACCCAGCGCAGAAACAACGCGGGAGTCGAAAGCCGTACCATTGCTCCCCGGCGTTCCAACCCGACCATGATTCCCCCGGCAAAGAGCCCGGTCCGCCAGTCAATGAACTGGGCATTCCATTCAGACACAAAAATTTTGCAATGGGGATTGGCGGAAGCCTCTATAAGTTGCACTGTTTTCCGGGTAAAGGCAAGGTATTGTTTTGCCGCCGTCAAAAACTGTTGGGGTGGGACATATTGGTGCAGGCTAAGGTAATCAAACGAACCGGAGGCGCCCGCGAGCATCTGCCGGTTCCATTTCTGATTCAAGCCACCGCTGCCACAGGCGATAATGCGAATGGAAGGGTCAAGCTTTTTCATGGCCGGCACGAATTGCCTGACGATGCGGGCATATTGGGGGCATTGGCGATACTCCAGACCTCATTGCCGATTTCCCAGTATCTCACGTTATATGGCATGGGATGGCCATATTTGGCCCGCAACGCACCCCATTTGTTGCTTGCGGGCGCGTTACAATATTCCAGTCAATGGCAGGCCTCTTGAACATATTGGGCGCGTACAGCCTGACGTGGGCCGATATTGATACATATTTCCGGCTTGGCATGGGTTAACCAGCACAAAAGAATATATTCATCTGTCCCCAGCGCATTGGGGTCCATGTCGTCCCACATCTCGCCCGCACTGACGCGGTCCGCCTGAGGACCGATACCGTTCATCCAGTGGTATTTGTCGGAATAACTACCGCCGGGCCAGCGAATCATTGCCGGTTAAAGTGCCTCAACAGCCCTAAGTGTATCCGGTCGAAAGCCACCCGGCTTCCGGGCCGCATCCGACATCATGGAGACCTGATCCAGATAAACATTTCCCGTTCCGGTAAACCCAATCCGCAGCGTAGCATGATGCACCGGCGATGCCGTGCTGAATGAAAACGCGACGCGCTGCCATTTGGCGGAGTCAACAATTGATATTTTCTTGCCCAGCCGCGTTTTGCCATCAAGCAGGCTGACCGTCATCCGGTGCCGCGCCGCATCGCGTACCCAAGGTGACCCGCGATACTTTCCCGCCGACGGCAGACAGATATTCGGCTGTTGCACGTCGGTTTCACCCTTCGTTGAAGAAATTTTTATACAAATGCGGCTGTTCCGCGGATTGGTTGTCGTCGGCATCGCCGTGCCCGAGCCAAAGTGATTCCAGAACCGCGTAGCCAGATGGGGCGTCGTTTGTTCCGCAGATGGAACTCCCTTGTATAGAACCTTACCGACGGTAATGGAGGTTACCACAATATGTTTATACGCCGCCTGAGTGCGCCACGTACCCAGGCTGATGCCACCACTGAATATTCCACGTTTCACCGTCCGGTCGAAATACGATTTACCATCGACCCAAACCTGAATATGCGGCCCTTCACAGCGCAAGCGAAGGCTATACCATCGCCCGCGATGGATATGTATTGCGGGCTTGGAAGCAAGAATTCCCGGCTGCGGGTTTGCACCCCCACGCTGTGACACATCACGAGTGTTGCCCCATCCGCCCAGGTTGAGCACAAAACAACGTCGGCTGTCATGGTTGTAGAAGTAAATCATAAATCCCTCGGCTCCGCCCGGCTTTTTGGCGTCCCGCGACAATTGATAATTTTTCCAGTCGGTCGCGCCAAGGCTTTTCCGAATATTCGCCGCAAGGCTTAGCTGGCGAATTTCAGTCCCTTTTCGCACCCATTGTCCGCTGGCGCTATGCAATGGTTCTTCAAAGCTGCGGTTCCAGATCAACTGCCCCCACACGCCGTTATCCGCCGAGTGATAGATATGTTCGAGGAACTGGCCGTAAATGTTGCGATTGATTGTGTTGCGCACCCGGCGCGGATGGATCGTTACCGAGACTTGGGTGGCGGCGGCTAACCTTGACATATTGTTGTCAAGAGAAAATCCGATAACGGCTACCACCACGACGAAAAGAATATGGCGTATACGAACCATCAGCATGAACTCCCAGGCAAAAATATAACAGGTAGAAAAAAAAGGCCGCCGGAGGAAGCCCGACGTTCCTCCGGCGGCCAATGTTATCACTGTTTGAATTCGCGGCAGATCGCGACAACGCACCCCATTTTTCACCGATGTAAGTGCGACCAGCTAAAAAACCGGCCACCGCGCAGCCGAGATAAGCGCCATCATCAATCGGCGGGACCCAACTATCAATCAGGCCGTCTTCCGTTTCAGTAACAGCAGCCCCATTGCCCCGATTGCCAGCAGGCCAAAGGTGGCCGGTTCAGGCACCGCGTTGGCCGTCATTGAAGCAAGGAACACTCGGCTGCCGCTCAAGGTGTTAAGCGTATTATCCGAAGCCCCGTTTGTGCTGCCGTTGTACGCTGACCCGCCGCTAAACACGTACCCAGTTGCCGAGCCGTCGGTTCCGAGAATCTCAAAATAGCCGTTGCCGGATTGCGATGAAACATCGAATCCATATTGTGTGCTGGCCTGCAGTTCAACTGGGCTGCTTAATACGAAATCCATCCAGTAGCCGTCGCCTTGAAGGCTATTATGGCCGGCACCGCCCCAAGTGTTCGGTGACGCTTCGTTCCCGGTTGCGGCATAGGTCTCTGTGGCCA
>JAJZEY010000150.1 GCA_021805585.1 Planctomycetota bacterium | reverse complement strand
GTGTGCCGCCCAGCGTCAATAATTAGGTCCCTATTCCATTGGCCGCCACGCTGGAAAATGAAAGGAGGGAAATATTAAGTTGATGCTCATGACAATTTACGACCAGCAGGCAAGATGCCCGCACCACAAGCGATTTGCGGCTCATGGGCAAGATGCCCATGCCACGGGCCTGTCCGTGGCTTTTGGGGTGCGTATCCGCAAGCTTTCGCCCGATTAACGCCAATAGGCCGTCATGAATGTTGGTGGGGGCATTTAACGGGCTATTTTGTCTATCGCCGGAAAAATTAGCGGACCCATTCGGGCGTGAAGCGGGCGTAAATTGACGTAACGGACCTCAACCGGTAGGCTAGATAATCTGGCCAATAACCTTGGTTATTGGAGAGATGTCCGAGTGGCTTAAGGAGCACGATTGGAAGTCGTGTGTGGGGGAAACCTCACCGTGGGTTCGAATCCCACTCTCTCCGTTTTTCTCCGGTGGCCGGATGTCGCAACCATGCGATTTTCGGCCATTGTTATTCGGGATCTTTCAGCTAAAAGAATCCGGATAGTACCGGCATCCTGGCCGCCAATCGTAAATCGTCATGAGCTTCAACCGACTATTTTTCATTTTCGTTTCTCGGCGGGTCGGCCAATCAGATCGTGGCGTCCTTAAACCACCCGCTGACACCTATTCAACGGTATTGCGATAAATTTATTCCGCGTCGGTACTGCGGGCACTACTCTGAAAATTCGCGATTTTTCATCCTGTGCGGGTGAGGCTTGGCATCATGGGAGACTGTTTTGTAATTATTATACAAAGCATAGTCTGTAATTGAAAGGATATTCAGAAAATGCGTATATTTTTGATATTTTTTGACAATTAAAACATGCCGCACAGCGGGGGCGACGGTGTCCTGCGTTCCAATTTTCGCAAATCGGCCATCGTCGCTTAATTTACCGCGGCGGGTTGGTGTGTGGCATTTGTTTTCGAACCGTTGAAGCGGGTCAGGAATTGTTCCATTGCGTGCCAGCCCTGTGTGCGGGCCGGGCCGTGAAAGTCCATAAAGGCGTGGCCCACGCCGGGAATCAAAAGTGTGGTGACGGGAATATGGTTTCGTTGCAACGCCTGCTGCATGATGACGGCCTGAATGGGAGGAACCAGCGTATCGGCCGTGCCTTGCAAGAGCAAAGTCGGAACCCCGTGTGCGGCCCAGTTCACCGGCGAAGGCGCCCGCAGCCAGGTGTGCGGGTGACGTTTTCGCCACGCGGCCAGATATTGAACCACCAGCCTCCGACCAAACGACCGCTTTGGCAGAAACCGGATAAACCCGGCGTCTGTAGGCGTATAAAAGCCGACTGCAGCCGCCGCGTGCAGCCGGATTGTCGGGTAACGGGTTGCGGGAAAGTCGCGGGAATGGCGGGTATACGCCGTTAACAGGGCCAGATGCGCCCCGGCCGACGCACCGGCAATAACAATATGATGTATGTTAATATGATATTTACCAGCGTGCACAATCAGCCACGCCAGGGCATTTTTGCAGTCTTTGAGATCCGCGGGAAATTCACCGCTGTGGCGCACCAGACGGTAATTAATGTTAAACACAACCCAGCCGCGTTTGGCCAGCCTGGGAGCCAGAAAGGAAACGCCGGCATCGCCCTTGCTTCCGGCCACCCAGCCGCCGCCATGAAGCAGCAGCACCGCGGGGAACGGGCCGTTGCCCGCGGGCAGGTATAAATCTCCAATACGCACATGCCCATTCGAATGAATGTATGGAATATTGCGCAATACCCGCGATGACGCGGCCGCTGAACCGGTCCGGCCGGGCGAAGCCGACGACGCCCCGGGGCCGAAGGTCCTGAGGGATGTCCCAACCGCAATCAGCAGGCAGACCAACAAAAAAGTGGCTATAGCCAAACGCATGGGGCAGCCTCCGTAAGACGCGCGGGTTCCGACCGGATATTGTAGGTCGCCGCAGCGCGGCTGGCGCGGCGTGGGGAAAACCATCCGAATATTCAAGGTTCAAAGATCAAATGCCCGTTCATAAAGGCAGCCCGCGCGGCTGGTCGGCCATTTCTCCATCATTTGCGGGCCAGGTGCCGATTGAAGGCCTGTGGTGAATGACAAGAAGGCCATAGCCGTTCCGCCGCCCGCGGATTTATGCGGAGCTGCCCCCTAATCCTTCTATCGTTGCCTGGTTGCGATTCAATACCGGCAATAAAGTCCAACCGCCCGGCTACCCTTACCCGTTCCTCCGCCGGACTGACGCGGGCGCACCGGTCAATTCCGCCCACCGCTGACGCGCACAAGGGTAAGAATGGTGGCACCGCCCGCTGCGGATTTAACGGGTTTAAACTGCGGAAACACAATGTGCACGCGTCGGTGAATATGATTCACTCCGGAGGCCAGCAGCAGAGTCTTCACCAGGGCCTCGCGCCGCTGCCCGATCAGGACCGCCACACCGCGTGTGCGGCGGCCCGATTCGCGCTGCGCACCGGGCTCCAGCACGGAAGCAAGAAAGTCAATCGCCAGCCGGGTATGGGTAAGGCGCTGGTCCAGCCGCAGAAGCTGGCTGCGGTTACGCCGTATGGCGGCCCAGCGCAGGCGAATGGCCGCGTTTCCCTGGAGTCGCCCGACCAGTGCGACTCGCTGTAACAGAAGCCGGCTCTGCCGCCGGCGAAGTGCGTGAATCAGTTCCATGGCCTGGGTGACTGATGGATTGGCCCGTTGCCTGGCCACCGCAATATCCGCAGTACTAAGCTGCTGGCGCACCACCACCTGAAGCGAATCATGGTTTTGCAGCAGGTGAATCACGCGGCGGATGGCGGCATCGCCTTGCGCTGTAAGGCCGGTGGCCGCGGGAGAATACCGTACAAACAATGGCGGGTAGGGTGCGGGTTTTGCGGAAGCTCCGCCGAAAAGACCGCCCACCAGTTTCAGCGGCGAACTGGCAATGCCAATGGCAATCGCCTTAGCCATGGAACCGATCACGCCGCCTTCGACCGCTGACATTGATATATGTGAATTTCGTATGGGCACGCCGAAGGAAAGCGTGATGGAGCCGTCCGGTGCCTCAATGGCGGCCACAGCCACATCCAGCGGAGTAGGAAGCCGCAAAACATTGTGCAGCGGCCCTGTGGCCGGTTCGGAGAGTTTCAGGTCGGTGAACACCAATTTGACATGGGTGTCCATTTTGCGGGGGCTGGCGATGCGGGTATCGGTAGAGCCGTCAAACACGCCGCCGCCCAGCGTCACACCGGCATTCGCGGCCGCATGGGCAAACGCCGCGAGTTCCAGGCCGTTAATGCTGGTCTGAATCCAGCCATGAATCTTCGGATTAACATATATTTGTCCATTAGCTGAAACCTGGGCAAACAGCTTGCGACGGCGCACAGGAACGGCTGGAATTGAAGGGGGAATGGCGGCCGCATTCCCGGCCGCCACCACAGCGCGCGGACCGGTGGCGGACGCCGGCTTACGGGCACCGGTTGCCTGCACTTTAGCCGTCGGCGCGGCAAGCGTTACTTGATTACCCTTGCCGCTGCCGGTCGGGTTGGCCGGCCCGGTTGAATTTCCACCAATTGCCACGGGCTTGGAATAAACCAGAAGACTAAACCCCATGGGAACCGGGTGCTGCGGGGAATCGGACCCGATATTGCGGACCTCCATTTCCAGCCCGGTTAATGGCACGTGAATGTGCAGAAGCTTATCCGCATACGCCATAGTGCAGCCGCTGACCACCACGCGCCCTACAGTAAGGTGCATGGGCCCAGCCCCCGGCTGGCCGGCCGATACGGGAATGGATTGCATCGGACGGGATCGACCGGCGTAAGCAGAATGCCCCTGCGGCACGCGCAAGCGAGCCGCTGATGGCCCGGAGGACTTACGCCTGATCGGCCCGGCCTGCGGCACCGCCATGGACAGGCCCAGAATCGTGATCCGTTTTCCCTGACGCGAAACAAAAGCTTGTGGCGTAAGAATGTTGACCAGCGGAACGGATACGGAATGATCAGTTGGGGAAATATTGATTTTGTCCGCCTGAATCAGCTTCACACCTGCCCATATTTTACCCCCGGCCCGTCGCCGGAATGCCACGTTCCGGATTTTTGCATCCACAGAGAACGGCTGGGAAAAATTAAAGGAAATCGGTGAGGTGCGGTCCATTTGAATCCGGGCGGAGGCGTCGGCGGCCAACTGGCCATCCGTCAGCGCGGCCGGATTGAACATGTCGCCAAATGCGGGCACAAAGCGGCTGATTCCCGAACCCTTTATTCCGGCAATGCGCAATGTCGTGTGCAGACTGGGCAGATTGGCAAAAGGCCGCAGATGAACGCCGATTGCAAATGCATGCGCCAGGCCTGCCGCACGACCGGTCAACCGCAAGGCGATAGCCGGATTTAATGCCGGCGCTTTCCCCAGGCAGCGCAGCGGCTGCGTATTGGCCAGCAGCACATTGGTCAGGTGCAGTGCGGGGCCGGCCGAAGGGTTGCGGGTCGTCGGCATTTGCCGGACCGACCCTGCCGTTGGAAAATTCTCAATGCGAATTGAATCCGCTCGGAGGCGCAACTTTTGCAGTGTCACCAGGGGCAACACAGGGACAGTGGGAAAACGAAATGCCCCGGTTGGAACGGTTATAACCGGTGCGGGACCTGCCGGCCGCAACGGATGGGCCGCCAAACCCAGGCCCAGCAGAGACCAGTCGCCATTCGTGCGCCGCGCAATCCGCAGAGAATGGACCGTTACCGTTGCCAGATTAATGGCGATGCGATGCGCCGCAGGGTCAAACCGCGCCAGGGTCAGAATAGCCGGGCTGATTTGCAGCAGATGCCGCACGACCATCCCCGCCGGTCCATGCCGCACCGGATCGTGGATTGCGTTGGACAAATCGAGCGATTGCAGCACGAACCGCCCGGCCATGCCACCCTTCGGATTCGAATGCATGAAAAGATTGGCTGCCAATTGCAACGATCCGTTTTGCATCGTGGAATACATATTGCGCGGGATGTAAGGTTCCAGTGGCGCGGCGGAAATGTGCCGCAGTGCAACCGTCAGGGCGGCGCGCGTGTTGCCTCCGCGGGTCAGGGCGGCAAAACGCGACCGGACAGACATATTTCCCAGCACGCCGGGAATGGATGCTTGAATTGCAAAATGACTCCAATGCCGGCCGGTGGCACTGCCCAGCAGGACATGGCTGGCCGTCGCTGTGGCGGAAATCCGAAGCGTTACCGGGCGGCAAACATCGGCATCCGTCCAGAGAAGCCCGGCCTTTTTGAGTGAAAACTTTTGCAGAAGGAAAAAACGGGCCGCGCCCGCCGGCGGCGGAACAGCTCCCGCGGGCACAGGCGAATTGACCACGCCGCCGCTGGCGGGGACAAACCGCAGACCCAACGCTTCCAACCGACCTTGCTTTGTACGGGCAATATGAATCCAAGGTTTAATCACGCCGCATTTGGCTATGGCCAGTCCGTGCGGAGAAACGCGCACGCCGGACATATCCAGAGCCGCCAGAGAGGCCAGCGTCCGGGAACCATTGAGCAGCCGAACATTTGTCGCTTGAAATTCACCACGATAGCTGTCGGCGGTCTTTTCCAACCTGCCCTTGATTCCAGCGGACAGGGTTCCATTTGTCATTAACGGCAAAATGCCCCGCGGCACAAGATAGGGTGTCAGGGGCGTTAAATTCAGTTGCCTGGCGACCGCGGAAAGCACAAAGCCCAGGCGGTTCTTTCCTGGCAGCAGCGTGCCGGAAAGTTCCGCGCTTTGCAGCAGTCCCGGCGCGGCAACCCAGGCATGAATTATTCCGGTTCTTGGATGCGCCGATACATGGGCCATGTCCAGCAGGAAATTCTTCACCGAAAGCCCGGCGTGGGCAATGGAAAACCCGCGGGCTATTCCCGGCGCATCATCCTGAAAGTGTATGCGGATATGGTGCCATAAAAATGAGTCCACCTGTATACGCGGAAGCACCGGTGTTCCGGCCGGGCCGTGCGGCCCGGCCTCGGCTTTTGCAAGTCTTGCCGACGGCTTGGATCGTCCGAGCAGGCGCACGCCCAGCAAAGACAAATCGCCTGATTTTTCCCGCGTAATGGAAAAATCCGGGCCATCCACCAGTACTTTGCCAACCTCAAACCGACCGGTGACAGGGTTTACCCGCAGGGCGGAAAGTTCCATACCCGGGAAATTCAGCAGAGTTTTGCCCGCATCGGCGAACACCAGATTGTGCAGGGAAAACCCTGCGAAAAGTGTGCCGTCTGCGGACCGGCCCACGTTCGCCTGAACCCTTAAATGCAGCGAGCCATCCGTCAGTTCACTGGCAAGGCCGGCCGCCCGCAGATACGGTTGAAGGGCACCGGCGGTTATACCCGTGGCCGCAAAACGGGCATTTAATAGCGCCGGATGGGCAAATGGAAGCGATGAACCGGAAAGCGTAAAGGCGCTCGCCACGCCAGGCACGCTACCATTTCCCTTAAGTCGCAGGTGAAAGGATGGTTGCCCCGGAAGGCCGCCGGAATTGGTTGCCACAAGCGAATTCAACTTCAGTGTGATCCTGTTGGTGGGGACCAGGGCATGATCCAGCCAGGTCAGTTCCAGGTCGTGCAGATGCACCGCCTGAATGCCAAAGGCATAATGACCGGAGGCTTGTTTTGATTTGGCGACCACATTTGCCGCGGCTTTCAGCACCGAATTGGCCGCGACAGCCTTGACGGCAACTTTCACCGCCACCGGGGTGCGTGCCCGCGGTGGGGCGGATAGGGCGCGACTCAAATTCAGCCCGGCAAACTGGAAGGTGCCCGAGCGGGTCCGCCGGGCGTAAAAATGGCAACCGTCCAGCGTGACATTGCTTATATTCAGCAGTTTGCCCTTCAATTCCGCGGCCAGAGCCAGCTTGGCAATGCCCAGCGCCGGCTGCCCCTGTGCGGACAAAAGAAGGTCTGTGATGCCGCATGAAGCGGTAAGCGCCGCATGCGGTGTTGGCAGTACGTGAAGCTGGCACTCGGCGGTGGCATGAAGCGAAAGACTGCCTGCGGTTGGAACCAGCCCCAGCGGTCTAAGATAACCGGCGACAGGCTTTAAATGAAGGCCAATCATAAAAACATGGGCATGCGCCGAAAGCGTGGACGCGGTATTGGTAAAAGTTCCTCCCACACGCAGCGTGTCAAGCATGGTTCCGGACCAGAACGAGAGTCCGAACCGGGTCGGTTTGCCTTTTAAGCCCAGTTCCGACACGCGAATATTCATATCCAGGCGAGTGTCCACCGCGGGTCGAACACTTTTATCAATCAAATGCAGCTTCATATGTTCCAGCCGGAACGCACGAATGCGCAAGGGGGCTGAAAGGGACCATTTCCCCGCCACGGTTGTGCCGCTTTGCGCTGCCGGCTTTGCCAGCAATGCGTGCAGCAGCGGACCATTGCCGGACGAATCACGGGTTATATATATGTTCGCACCGTCGGCCTCTACCCGCCGCAGATACAGCCGACCAATGAAAAGCCGCAGAACAGAAACATTTCCGTGGCAATATTCACTTTCTATGACCGGCGGGCCGCCGGCCTGCGGACTTACTTTCAGATCCCAGATGCTTAAATCCCCACCGAGCACGCTTAGGCTTAACCGCTGCCAGTTTCCCTTCAGCCCATAATAACCCAAGGCGTGTTGGAGCACCGCAGGCAGAAGAAACAGCAGAGACAGCCGCAGAAGAATGACCGCCGCGCCCACCACCGCCAGAATGCGAATGCCGCGCCGTTTCCAATTGCCCGCCGGCGCGGGCTTCACGACTGTGGTTGCCGAAGGCGTGTTGCGGTCGGTCATGGCTGAATCCTTTTAAGAAAGGCCGCGTCGGTGGCGGCATTGTCCAGTGCGGTGTTGCGGGCCTCAACGGAGTCCAGCGGATGATAGCCCGGTGGGGCGAAGCCGTGCCGCTTCAGCCAGTCGAACGCGCCAATTCGGGCGGCCGGGGAAGTATCCTGAAGATAGATATAATTTTCTGCAATGACCTGCCGCATAAATACTTTGCGCGACGCCAGGGCACCGGCGATCTGGTCTAAAGAGGATGGGTGATAGGCCGCCTCGCCAATATGCAGGGCCAGAACCGTTTGCAGCGCCGATGGCAGCGGGGCCTTTTTCTGCATGGCATACAGCAACTGGTACGCGGTGCGGTCCATCCACCAGCCGAAGCGGGCCACGGTCAATCCCGTCGCTTTTTTGTGAAGAGAATCAAACACCCGGTCGGCAAGATTTTTAAGCGCCGGCCGTTTCAGGGTAAGCGCGGCATCATCACACAAACCGGCACCGGTCTGCCCGGCCAGATAAATAAGCGCCGCGCGGCGAACGTCCGGCTGCCGCACACGGGACAGCGCCTCAATCAGGTCCGGACGATTCAAGTGATTCAGCGGATTGGTTAACGCGGGAAGCGGTGCTGCGGCGGCGGCCATGGCGGCCTTTACCAGCGGCTTATCTTTCAGACCTGCGGGACGGATATGCAACACCGCGGCCACCGCCTGTCCGTTGCCGGAAACAAACCGGAATGGAATTAAAAATGCCACATTACCGTGCGGGCGATCCGTTGCGGAAATTATTTGAGTTTCGCGATTAAAGGTCAGCGTCCGGCCGGACGGCCCGGTTGAATACCGGGCGGCACCAAGGGCCAGTTGAAGCGATTTTAAGCCGCCTTTTCGCGGCAGCCACGCTTCAATGCGAACGGACGGGCGATGTTTTTTACCCCCGGCCCGCGCGGCGAACCTGTATCCGTCACGCAGTTGAAAACTGACCCAGCCGCCGGGGAATACCGCAGCCCGCAGGGGTGTAAACCCCTGTACGGGGCCGCAGGTATCCGTTAATTGCCGCGCAAATGACGCGGTGCCGGATACCCGCGCAAACCGCGCACCGCGTGTCAGGCGGCCAAAGGCAAGCGTGGCCCGTCGCCCGCGACGGGTAAGCACCAGTGAGGCGCGGCTGCTTAACGGTGCTAAAAGTCGGTCCGGCATGCGCGGCAGGATAAAAAAATTCACCCGCGCCACCAGGGCCAAACCGGAGCCGCCAGTTTGCGACCGACCCGGCACGAAAGCCGCCGGTCCGGATAGCGGCGACCCGCCATGGATTACCAGACGCGTCGCCGCAATGGGTTGCTTTTGCCGTTGCACCGGATGCACTGCCTGACAACCCGTCAGCAACAGGCCCGTTGCCGCGGTCAGGCTCGGCAGAAAGTACCGAAAGAAGTACCTGGGTAACTTAAAACATGAACGCATCATGCGAATCCTTAACTCAATTCAAATCACCCCGGCCGCCACCTGCATATTTTACCAAGTATTTTACTTCAGCGGAAATGTTGGCTCAATTCGGGCACCGTTGGGCCGGATTTGGGTGCCGGCCCGGGTTAGCCGCAGACGACACGAGCGGTGCAGACGGCCAAAATAGACCGCTTTTCCGGGCAACGCGCGTCCTTAAAATGTCGCATCCATACCCATTGGAAGTTTAATTCGATTGTTGCGAAGTGTCGCCATGGCCAAAGCCGGCAAGCCATGGATCAGGTGCGCATGGCTCTGGAATCACCATCCGGCGACTGGTTCTCCGCGACCGGAGGCGTTACGGTGCTGGCCAGCTTCTGGAGCAGGGTGAACACCTCGTGAACCGCCGGTATGTCCAGAAAATCGACCTGAAACGGCCGTCCGGATGAACCGGGTCGCACCACCTGCTGGCCGGAAAGATTGTAAACCGGGCCACCGTCGGTGTCGGCATCGGGCAGATTGAAATAAACACTGCCCGAACCGTCGCTGTTGCATGATTCCTTTATGTTGGCCAGGTCCGCCGGTGTCAGCGAATAGACGGATGGCACTTTTCCAGCGAATCGGCCGACAATGACACGGTGACTGGTAATTGCAAAAACGGTGTTCCGAAGTCTTCGTGTAACAAAAACAGGCAACGCCATGAGGCCTAAACCGGCCAGCAGAAACGGCAGACCAAACAGGACGAATATCCATTGAAAAATGCTGTGCGGCAAATGCGTGGCGGAAGGAAAGCCCAGCACGCCAAGCATCCAGAATAATGAAAAGCCAGTCACGACCATGCCGAAGACCAGGATAAATAGAATGCCGACTTTCTGACCGCCACGGCCCGGCTGGCCGGTCCATATCAGTGTTTCATCGGCGTTGAGCTGGCGTTGCAGCTTTTCCGCCAGACGGGTGTT
>JAJZEY010000406.1 GCA_021805585.1 Planctomycetota bacterium | reverse complement strand
ATGCTGCGTTTTTTCGCCGCCGTCGGTGCCGCCGGAAATTACCTGCCGGCACTGGCGCTGGTCGTGGCGCTGTTGATCTGGCATTTTGTTCGCAAAGACCCGTGGGACTTTGATCCGCTGCTTTACATGGGCATGTTCGGGGAAAGCCTGCTTTGGTCGTTGCCAATTGTCTTTTTCGCACTGATGGTCGCCCACGGTGCCACGCTGCACGGCGCAACCCGGGCGGCCGCCGGTCAGCCATGGCAGACGCAGGCCGTGCTTTCCATTGGCGCGGGAATTTATGAAGAGTTGCTTTTCCGGCTGCTGCTGCTGACCACAATTTTATTTCTGCTGAAAGATGTGTTGCGCATGTCCTTCGGTTGGTCGTTGATTCTGGCGGTCGGCGGATCGGCGGTGCTGTTTTCGCTTTATCATTATCTTGGGGCCGAGGCATTTACGCCGCAAACCTTTTTCTTCCGCACCGCCGCCGGCATTTATTTTGGCGGTATTTTTATATTCCGCGGTTTTGGCGTGGATGTCGGCACTCATGTTACCTATGATTTGTTTGCGGTCTATTTACAGCACGCGGCCCGCCATTAGGCGGTTGCACGTCACAAAAGCGCCATCGGCAAAGCATCTTGCTTAAATTGAGGCAGGCCAATGGGCCGGCCCCCTGTATGCGCCCGCCCCTTTTGCGTCCGTTGCCTCAACCCGGCTTGCGAGCCAACCTGCGCCGACGCGCGAACCGCGGCAAAAGTCATTACACTGGTGGACTTTGGCACTTGCCACCGCAATGGTGCGGCGGTCTGATGCCGCTTCGGAGCGAATATGACGATTCCTTATCTGACTGCGGACCTTCCCGGCACCGGCGGCCGGATTAAAACCAAAACGGAAGACTTTGTGGTGCGCGAAATTCCACTCTACCCGGCAAGTGGGCAGGGAATTCATGTCTATTTTACCATTGAAAAGCGCGGCATTTCCACCCTTAGCGCGGTGAACATGATCGCCCGCGCATTGGGCCGTAAAACCATGGAAATCGGCTATGCCGGCCTGAAAGACACTCAGGCCCTCGCCCGCCAGACTTTTTCCATCGAACATGAATCGCACACCCGCATTGCCGCGCTGGAACTGCCGCAGATACGGATTCTGGAAGTTACCCGCCACCAGAACAAATTAAAAATCGGCCACCTGGCGGGAAACCATTTCACCATCAAAATTCGTAACGACCAATGGGCCATCGCAGGCGGTTCGGTTGCCGATGCCGGACAAAAAGCCACGGCCGTCCTTCAGCGGCTGGCGACCAGCGGCGTGCCCAATTTTTTCGGCCCGCAACGCTTTGGCATGCGGGGCGACAACCATCAGCTTGGCCTTTCGCTGCTGCGCGGCCGCAGTGAAGAATTCCTGAATCGCTGGCTCGGCGATCCGGAGCCGCAGGTGGACCATGGCGGTGTGCTGGAAGCCCGCCGCCATTTTGCCAACGGTAATCTGGACCTGGCCGTTACCCATTGGCCCGGCCACCTGCGCGAAGAAAGGCGGGCGCTGGGTCTGCTGGCGCGGCATCCGAAAAAATTCGATCAGGCCATGCGGCTGGTGGATATCCGCCTGAAAAGACTGTTGATAAGCGCCCTTCAAGCGCATCTTTTTAATGAAACACTTGCGCTTCGGCTGGGCCAATTCAATACCATTCTACCCGGAGACCTTGCTTGGAAGCATGATATTGGCGCGGTTTTTCGCGTGGAAAATTCCGCCGCCCAGGCCGCTGTCGAACAGCCGCGGTGCGACGCCCATGAAATTTCTCCGTCCGGTCCGATGTTCGGCTATCGCATGACCGAACCGGAAGGCGAACCGGGGCATATGGAAAAAACCGTTCTGGAAAAAGCGGGACTTAAGCCTTCGGATTTCCACAGCCCGCGCGCGGAAAAATCCAAGGGGTCGCGTCGGGCGATGCGCTTTTTTCCATCTGAAATGACGCTTCATACCGGCACGGATGATCTTGGGCCGTTTTTGGAATTGATTTTCGCCCTGCCGCCCGGTTGTTTTGCGACGGTGCTTCTCGGTGAAATAATGAAGACCGACGTTCCGGTGGATTAACCCGACCGTGCGGCAATTGCCGATTAATCGCGTCAGCCGCGGCCTTATATTTGCGGGCACAAGTGGAGCATTCCGCGTGAACCTGCGGGTGACGGAACGGTTTATGGCCTGCATGTCATTCACCGCAAGCCTCCAATCTGGACATTGACCGTAAATTACGAAGAAACGGCCCACTGGCTTACGGTCCCAGTCTTGCGGCTCCAGCCTTTGAGCCTGCGGCTTGCGGATCAAATCCGTTGCGGAAGTAGAGAGTATCAGGTTTCCTCTTCCGGCGTTTCACCGGGGCCGGCCAGCACAATTGCATTTTTGCCCATTGATTTGGCACGCAACAGTTCACCATCCGCGACCGCCATAAGCTGGTCAAGATTGGATGCATCCCATGGGAAGGTGGCCAATCCGCCGCTGATGCTTAACCGCCCGGCAATCGGGCCGCCATCGGCATTCCACGGGTGTTCGGCCACCGCCTTGCGGAACCGCTGGGCAATGTTCAGCACGCTGCGCGGATGCTGGGAATCCGGCTGGCGCAATATTCCCTGGTCCCAGAACACCACAGCGAATTCATCGCCGCCAATACGCGCCACAAGGTCCTGATTGCGCGTACAATGGCGCAACAGACCGATGACTTCGCGGATAATCGCATCACCTGCGGCATGACCGAACTGATCGTTGTATTGCTTAAAATCGTCAATATCAAAAAGCAGAATCGTGACGCAGAACCGTTCCTTCCGCGCCTTGTCCAGAAGTCGCGGCACAATTTCGGTAAAGTAACGCCGATTAAACGCTCCGGACAATTCGTCAGTGTCCGCAAGGCGGCGCAGGGTCTGATGTTGCCGGGCCATGGCCAGCATCGCCGACAGCCACAGTCCGCACTGTCGCAGTTGTTCCAATACGCGCGCACTGACCGAAGCGCTATCCAGCGCCAGGTTACCAAAATTGTGCTCGCCGGCGGTCAGGCGCACGGCCACCGAAGACTCGGACTCCACTGACGGACCGTCCGGACCGGTTGTGGGTTCAAATCGCAGGACGCCCGGCCAACGCAGGTTTTCCTGCAACAGCATCAGGCCGGTGGTGGCCGCGTTGGCACCGCGCAAGATTTCCTCCACCATCCGCATCTGAGCGGAAGCAGGAAGTTTAAGTGTAGGGGATTCAGCATTCGCAGCCGCATCGGCATCGGAAACCACTTCCTGTTCAGCGGATGCACCGGCAGCTGACGCGGCGGATTCAGCGGATGGCTGCGGATCAGCATTCGTTTCATCGGATGGCTCGGCGGGCGGCCGGGCCGGTTTGGCCACGGGCGCGCGGCTCGCGCGTGCGGCTTTGCCCGCAGGTGGCCGGGTGCCTTCAAAAGGCGACCCCCCGGCGGCGGCTCGGGAAATTTCCGGCGAACCGCCCGGACGACGAAAAATGTTCGCCCCGGGAACCGATTCGGGTCGGGAGGCGGGATCAAAGGGGGGATCAAATGGATTATAACCTGTCACAACACACCTCTCTCTCGTGGACCATTGCTCGCTGGTCCGCGATGCTGCTTCCTTTCGCGGATATTTTATCGCTTTTGCTTCCATGCTGTTCATGACCCTGGAGTGGAAATCCGTTACCAGCTCAATCGGAGCAGTCATCCTTAATAATACGACCGTATTCTCTCATGAAACCGGTCGTATGAAAAGGCCTTGCCGACGAAATTATTCCGGCTGGCAGCCTTTACGGTCCACCGCAAGCTTCAACGCCAACGGCCGACCATTGTTTCATAAAGGGCCAAAAGTCCCTGACGTTTTAAGCGTCATGCAACCGGAGGCGTCCGGAGGCATTCGGGCTTTTTGCACGGCCCACTCCGCAGGCATACAAACAGCCGGTGATTCAGCTAATGGCCGAATCCAAACCAAGACTTGCACGTGAACGCCACCGCGTCCTGCGGAGGTATACGACTTAATGTCTATCGGCAAATTATGCAGCGCTTCACGAATGAATTCAAATCGCAGCACAGCCGTAATTCGCGACTGCGTGAATTCTGTTGTTTATTTGGCGTTCACGTCCGGTCATTGACCCTCTTATAGGGCACTGAATAACCGAAAATTCTTGCAATTCATTCAATATTTTGCCCTGCTTGCACCCGTTACCGAACGCTTATCGGTACATGGCGGCGGCCAGGTCATGCGCTCATTTCCGCTAAATTTGTGGCTATTTTGACTTTACTTCGATCCTCGTGCATATTTATGGCAGATTGCTCTTGCATTTTCCCGGCGATTGGTTCGCCTCCAGTCCAATGACATGACGGTAAAAAACCTGTTTGGACGGCTTCGGAAATTGCGAGGGCCACGGAGTCGAAATAAGAGTTTTCCTGAAGGTGCACCATGGAAACCAGAATCGGCCGCGTCAAATGGTTTAATAATCAAAAAGGCTTCGGCTTTATAGAAGGGGACCCACTGGGGGACATTTTTGTCCACCATACCGATATTCTGGCGGAAGGTTACCGGTCGCTTAAGGAAGGGGATATGGTGGAGTATCAGGCGTGTCCCGGCCCCAAAGGACTTAAAGCCTCCGAAGTGCGCCGGCTTGACCCCGGCAGGGCCATCGGCCAAATCCGACCCATGGAAGCCCAATGGACGGGCTTGGTATCTGAACTTCATCCGCACCACCAGCCGGAACGTGGCTAAACCCTCGCCATGGTGAATCGTGCCGTTATGGCCGCCGATTGAATCCCGCAGCCCGACCTGAATACATCGCTCCGTCCGCGATCGAAAATGTGTCATCCGCACAGTCCATTTATTCGTGACGCTTCCGATGGTTAATGTTCACCAATTTCCCGCACTTGCCAACCGCCTGCGCTGCATTAGCATACCACCATGAATAAATCAGCCTCACAAAAACCCCACGTTTTAATCACCGCCGGCACCACCCGTGAAATGATCGACCAGGTCCGCTGCTGGATGAATATCTTCACCGGCCAGACCGGTCTGGATATCGCCATGGCCCTGCTGCCGACCGCCCATGTCACACTGGTTTCCAGCAATTCCGACCATCGGCGGCAATTTCAGGCCGCCATCGAGGCCGCCGGGGATGTCCAAAGCGCCGCCATCGGATTTCAAACCCACCAGGAACTTCTGGACCTGCTTTCGCGGCTGGTATCGGCTACCGCATACGCGGCGGCCATTATGACCGCGGCCGTAAGCGATTACCGTCCCGACGGTGCGTTTGAAATTCTTTCCAGTTGGGAAATTCAGGGCGGGGCAGCGGCGGAGTATCATTGGATTGTCCGCAGAGTGGACCGGGCTAAAATTCGCAGTGAACATAAACAAATTGCCTTTCGCGGTATTCCTACGGAAAAGATTATCGACCGCTTCCGCGGCGAATGGAGCTTCGGCGGCCTGCTGGTGAAATTCAAATTGGAAGTGGATATGGCCACGGGCGAATTGCTTAAAACCGCCAACCGCAGCCGACTGTCCAGCGGTGCCGACCTGATCGTGGCCAACACGCTGGAAATGGTTTGCGGGCCGGAGCCAAAAGCGTGGCTTATTGATGATTTTGAACAGCGTTGTGTGCCCCGTGCGGACCTTGCGACCGCCTTACGGGATTATCTGTTTAAGCACTTCCGGCGCTGACACTGTTATGCGTACGCCTGAAAATATCGGCATAGCCCTATCCCAAACCTACTTTCGGCCGATATAATTCCATGCAGTACGCAGACCGGTGGCCGACGGTAATCGGCCGACAGCCGGTATATGATTTTCCAAGGCGGCGAAATAAAGATGGCAAAAAAAGAAGACAAACCCCCCACGTTTGAAGAAGCTATGGCCAAATTGGACCAGATAGTGGCTGAAATTGCCTCCGGAAAAGTCGGACTGGAAGACAGCCTGACCATGTACGAAAAAGGAATGGAACTGGTCAATCGTTGCCGCGAAATTCTTGACGGTGCCGAAAAGCGGATTGAAATGCTGACCGCGCGCGATGGCAAACTGACGGCCGAACCGACGGATATCGGTCTTGATACGGATCATTCGGACCCAAAACCGGATTCCTGACGCCCGAAGTCTTTGGTCGGCCCGCAAGGGGGGCCGCCAGCCTTGCCTGACACGGTAAAGGGACGCCCAAAACCGGTCAGGCATTGCGGTCCACCGGTGGGGCGCGGGTGGCGAATTCTTTCCCTGACGGAGGTTATCCATGCCAGCGGATTCTTTGCCGGAGTTTACCCATGCCTCACCCGCGGCCGGCGCTCCGGTTACCACGTCCGATATGACCACAGCCCGCGCCATGTTGCTGCTGCTGGCGGTCCTTTATTTCGTCGGCGGTTGCGGCTTTTCCATTCTTTTCTTCTCCCTGGAACGAAAAGCCGGCGTGGCCGTAGCCCAGGCGTGGCCGTTGCCGGCGGGCATTTTTGTCAGCGCCTTTATTCTGCCGGTCATTCTGATCGGCCTGGCGGCCATCGTCAAAGGCCAGCTAAATGCGCTGCGCTTGCAGCGGGCACAGTTCAAATCCGTTGAACAGACCCGGGTGGTCATTGAATATCTTCAGCAAACGATGTCCAGCGTGCGCACCGCTCTGCTGGATCAGCGAACGCCCAATACATCGGCGGCCGGGCCGGCGGCGAATCCCTCTTTTGGCGAACCCGAACCGGTCACAGCGGCCACGGCCCTGACTGCCGCCATTGATGCAACCAACAGTACTGAACTGCTTCACCTGCTTACCCAAATCCGTGATCTGGCACTGATGACCGAAGCCCAGCGGCTGGAACGTGCCGCCCAGCTTCATCGGCAGCGCCGCGATGCTTTCACCGCTGAAATCCGCCAATGTATCAATCGCCAGCAATGGAAGGCGGCTTCCGGTGCCTTGGAAAAATTCCGTTCCGCACTGCCGGATGATCCACTGGCGACCGAGTTGGAAACCCAGCTTTCCACGGCCCGTGCCAATCGTGTTCGCTCGGATATTGACGCTGTGCAATCCGACCTGCGCCAATTCATGAGCATTAATGCGTGGGATCGTGTGGAAGAAATTGTCGGCAAACTCGAATTGGCCTACCCCGGCGATCCACAGGTGGAAGACCTGGTGGGCAACGTCCGACGTGAACAGCAATCCTGGCGCGCCGAAGAATTGCAGCGGCTGCTTTCCGATTTTCACGAGGCGACCGATCATCGGCGCTGGCGCCAGGCCTGCCTGATTGCCCAACAGCTTGTGGAACGCTACCCGGACGAAAAGGCCATTGACCGCATTCGTGTGGAATTAGCCACGCTGCGGAACAATGCCGATGCCCAGGACCGCCAGGAAATGGAGGTTGAATTCAAAGACCTGCTTAACCGCCACCGTTACGAGGAATGTCTGGCCGTGGCCGAAAAAATGATCGACACATATCCCGATTCCAAAGCCGCCGCGGAACTGACTAAAATGCTGCCAAAACTTCATGAATTAATCCGCCAGGAACGTGTCCGCCGACAGCAAAGCGCCGGCGCGGAGCAGGCCTGAAAATTCCATAACGCTGCGGCCGTCGGCTTATCCGCGGCCGCCCCCGCCTCGCCCCGGGAGAATTATCCGCCGCAGCCGATGCGTGTGTGATAGATTACGCGGGCGACGTGTGAATGCGGAATCATCGCACGTTGACCATTCAGACAGGCGGCTTGGCCGAGCAACGCGACGCAACGCGGCGCCGCACGGTTGGGCGGCGATTATCAGGTGCGAAGTCAGCTGGGTTTGGAGCCGGTACGTTCGGAAAGGACTGTTTCGATGGAATCAATCATCGCCTGCGCGGTGTGGCTCCAGCCGAAGCGCAGGACATTTTTCGCACCCAGTTGCCGCATATTTTCCGCCGCCGCCTGATTTTTCAAAACCTCGGAAATCGCCCGCACCAGGCCCGGCAAATCCGTTGATGAAACTTTACTCGCCGCGAAGCCACATACCTCCGGCAGGGCACAACAATCCGCCACCACCGTGGGCGTGCCAAAAGTCATCGCCTCCACCGCCGGCAGACCGAAGGATTCGCATTTGCTCATCAGGACAAAACAGCGGGATTGGCCAAATATCGTGGCAATTCTTTCGCGGCTGACGCGGCCTTCCATAATCACGGCATCACCAATGCCCAAAGAACGTGCCAATGCCGCAAGGCGACTGGCCAGATCTTCGGGGCATTCGCCGGCAATCCGATAAATCAGCCGTTCCAGCCCCGGCTGTTTTCGCAAGTCCGCCAATGCGCGAATGACCATGTCCTGCTGCTTGTAGACGGCCACGTTGCCCACGGTGGTAATTTCCAGAGGCCGATTGGTCCAGGATGGCAGCGGTGCCGTGGCCCGGTCCAGCCATTCAGATGCCACGCCGTTATAAAACACCGCACCGTGCCGCGGCGTTATACCGAGTCGCGCACACATCAGGTCTCGTAAATAATGGCTGGTCCAGCCGACAATCGCCGCCTGCCGAAACGCCAGCCGATTGGCCCGGCGTTTGAAAAATGCGATCACTTTATCCCGCGGCCGATCCCACGCCTCCGGCCGGTAGGGCCACGGGTCCTGGCAGTGCGCCAGGGTGGGAATGGAGATTTTGGGAATAATCATGCCGTTTAATTGCAAAATAAAGTCTACATGCTGGTTCCCCATCCAGCGGGCAAATTCGCCCGTTTCGTAGCCGCTGCGTGCCAGTTGGCCGCGGGCCTTCGCCGGTGCCCAATGCACCTGGCAATTCGGTTCCAATGTTTCTTTTGTCATTTCCTGATGCAGTGGATGGCCGGCGATGACCGCCATGGTCACCTTCCACCGCGGCCGCAGCCGGGCGATATTCAAAAAAAGCTGCAGTCCCACTGTATAGCCGCCGCCGCCACCCATGGAAAGGCCGTTAAGGAGAAGATGAACCCCGCCTGTCGGGGCGGGCGGGTTTGCCGATGGGTGTTGGATCATACACTGCACGCAGTTAATAAATCAGGAAAAGCCGCGGATTCCGTCCAAAAAACTCCAGGCGATGTGCCCGCGATCCGCTGCATTTTCCTTGGCAACGCGGGCACAATGTATTGTTTGCCGGAAGCCCTTTCCCTTTTTAAAGACGATTCGGGCGGGCGCGGCTTCCGGGCGGTTGGAATAGCTTAACGCACGTGCGAAGCGGAAGCTACCAGGCTGCGATTCGGCAATACGTTTGCGCCCGCCGGGCGTCCTGGCCCGCCAACGTCATGAGGGGCAAATCGCGGCCATCACATTTGTCTGGCAAGACGCCCGACCTCCAATTACCTCTTAAACTGCGAAGTCCATCTGTTTTCCCAAAATGAAAGGCGAGAGTTGAAAGTAGACCGCAGGAGGTGCTGAAATGTTTCGGCGACAGTCACTCTTTTGCCGTCGGGTGCGCCGTCGGCACTTTGGCGAAAAATTCACCGCAGGGGACGCGGAGGCACGCAGAGGAACCGGTGGCGGCATGGGGCATTGAATGTCGGCTTGAAATTGTTTTGATTCCGGCTTGGTTCTGAGGTATTGGCTGCGGGAGCCGTGGGGAAATTGACAGGGGAAGATGGCATCAGGCGAAGGGCCAAGTTGGTTCATTGCCTCCGCGTTACCCTGCGTACCCTGCGGTTGAAATTCACCGGCGATTCCTACGGGGCGATCAATGGCCGATACTTTGTTTATTCACAAACATCCGCCCCAAACGGTTTGCGGTTTGCGCCGCAACACGGATACAATTGATTTTAATCAAAAGTCTGCGGAGCAATTATCTTGGTTGCACTGGATGAATATTTTCACCACAAGGGCACGAAGGCACGAAGACGTTGCCATTGCGGTAGCGAAACCGCGCAATCTGAAAAATCTTTGGCTCGCCGGACTGCGGACATCTTGTCCACCCGTCGCCGTAGGGCCTACTCTTTTTCCTCCTTTACCTCCTGTGCAAATTTCAATAATCGAATATCTGTTCCCAGCAGCTTTGTGCCTTTGTGCCGTTGTGGTGAAAATCGTTTTCGGTTCATTGATCATTGTTCATTGATATTTAAGCGAAACGCGGATGCGTATGGAAATACGTTGATTTTCACCGCACCCGATTCCGCCGGAAATTGGTGGGGCGACGCGGCCGTGCAATCAGATCACGGCGCGAATGAAATCATCTTCTGCGGCTATCGTTTTGATCCGGAAACGCAAAATTATTACGTGCGGAATCGGTATTATTCGCCCGCGGTGGGAAGGTGGCTTACACGTGGTCCAATCGGAATTTCCGGCGGAATAAATCTGTATGGTTACGTGGGCTCTTCGCCGGTGATGGTGGTAGATCCGTGGGGGCTGGTACACTGGGGCGTTCTTCTTGAGGGGGTTGTCGACCTCGCCGTCG
>JAJZEY010000455.1 GCA_021805585.1 Planctomycetota bacterium | reverse complement strand
GCCGTCGGAAACGGCAACACCGGCGGCAATATCACCATTCAGAATTCCATCGTGGCCGACCCCATCGCCGCGCAGACTTTTAACATTCATGACCAGACCGGACCGACCAGCTTTTTTAACAACCTGCTGGTCAGCGCGCACAACCGCAACCCCATGGCCAAGGCCAACGCACAGTTCGTTAATAATGTCGTTTATAATTTTCAAGCCGGATATACCGTGGCCGACACCAGCGGCCATTTTAATCAGGATATTGTGGGCAATTATTTTATCACCGGGCCATCCACCACCAATCCCGGCGATGCCTTCTTCCAGATGGATTCCAATATTAACGCCTACGCCGGCGGCAATCTGGAAAACTCCAGCCGCAATGGCGTGCTGAATGGTTCGTCCGTATATCCCACCGGCGTCACATCGGCGAACACACCGTTTTATACGGACAACGCCAAAACCGCTTTGCAAGCCTATTCTTATGATGTGGCCAACGCCGGCGATTCCCTGCACTTAAACAGCGTTGACGCGCAAGTCCTGGACAATGTGAAATCTTTGGGCACCAGCGGCGGCATCCTTAACAGCCCCGCGGACACTGGCATTTCCAATCGAGGCTTTGGCACGCTGCAGGGGGGGGTGTTGCCTTTGGGTGGACAGTCCGGCGATGTCCCGGTGGCCTGGATCCAGCAGCATGGCCTGACCCTTGCGGACTTTGCCAACCCCACCGGAGATTACAATAACACCGGCTATAACAACATTGAAAAATATGCCGCCGCCATTGTCGGTGAACAGATTCAGCTCGGCTTGAGCGTTTATTGGGACGGGGCCGCCGCGGACAATATATGGAACACCAAAGGCAACTGGTCCACGTCCCCCACTTCTCAAGTCGCCTACAACAACACGCCCCAGCCGCTGGATGATGTATATTTTACATCCGGTGCCACGGTCACTTTGGGTGCGAACCAGACGGTGAACAGTGTCAACAACAATTCCGCCGCCGCCGTGACCATTGGTGCCGGCATCCATACGCTGGCCATCGGCACCGGCGGAATAAACGCTGCCGGAGCCGGCGGAATCGCATTTAATTCAGCGATCATTCTTAATGGCGGCATCAACGCGTCCGGCGGCAATATCACAATCGGGGATGGCCTGACGCTGAATAACGCAAGCGACGAATTTACCGCAGCCTCTGGCCAGACCTTAACCATCAACGGCACGCTGATCCGCAACAATGCCACCCTTGATTTTGCCAACAGTGGTTCGGTCAACGGCAACAGCCTGGCCAACAATGCAAGCACCGGCATTATCGGCGGCTGGGCTACCATCAACCAGACCGATTGGGCAACCGTATCCAACAATAACGTCGTGGCTTATACCGGATATCTTGATTTCGCCGGCGGTAACACCGCCATCAGCCAGATGAGCGGCTATCACATCAATTCTAATTTTCGCATCACCAGTGCGTCGACCGGCAACGTGGCGGTCGCCTCCGGAACGACGGACATCAATACCCTGCTGGATACCGATACTACCACCGCGCGGCTGGTGGCCGTGGGCAACGGCCAGACGTTGCGGATTGGTGCCTCTGGCGGCGTTATGCAGGCGGCCAATGGAATGGGGCTTGTCATTGGCACAAGCGGAACCACCGGTACGCTTACCGCCGGCGGCCCATCCAATGGGAATCCCGGCGAATTGGTTCTTCTGAATTATTCCACCGCCGCGGCGCTGACCGTCAATTCAAACATAACGGATAATGGCACGGGCGCAATCACGCTGACGACCGCGGGTGCCGGTACCACCATTCTTAATGGCAACAATTCTTACTCGGGCGCAACGAATGTGGATGCCGGCATGTTGTCCCTGGGAAGCGCCACGGCGCTGCCATCGGCAACCACGCTGAATATAAGTTCCGCGGCCACGCTGGATATCGGCGGCAACAATGTCACGGTCGGATCGCTTAATGGTTTCGGAACGGTGGATAACAACAATCCGGCCAATACCGGACACTATACTCTCAGCATCGGTGGCAACAATGCCAACAGCAGCTTCAACGGACTGATTCGGAATTCCGTCGGTTCACTGACCTTGGAGAAAAATGGAACCGGCTCGCTGACTCTGGGCGGGGCTGATACTTTTTTCGGTGGATTAACTCTTGACGACGGCACACTGAATTTGAACAATATTTCCGGTGCGGGCGTGGGTGCCATTACCCTTAATGGCGGTACCCTGAATGATTCCGGTGAAATACTGAATAATCTTTTCGTGGCCGGCGGACACACCGGCAATATTGTATTTCAAAATTACAATTATGCGACTCTGCAAGGCAATACCGCAGGCAGTGGAACCCTTGTCGGCGAAGGCACGCTCAATATTTCCGCCTTTTATGTTCGCAATATGATCGGCGGAGACTGGTCCGCATTCACCGGCACAGTCAATATCAGCGCCAGTGGCAACGGAACTAATCTCGGTTTTGATGGCGTTTCCAATGCGACCGGCATTACCGGCTTTTACCTGAACAATGGCACCCTGAATCTGAATGGCAGCGTCACAAATTCGCTGGCTTTTTCCTATGCCAATGGTCAAACCAGATACCAGTCCAATGGCTACAACGTGATACTTGGCGCTTTATCCGGAACGGCCTTCAGCACGCTGGCCGGCACACAAACCGCCGCGGTTACCGGTGCCGATCACGCCTTGAATTATGTGGTGGGCGGAATCAACACCGATACGACTTATGCCGGATCCCTGGCCGGCGCGGCCGGCTATGTCACGAATTTTTACAAAATAGGCACCGGATCGCTGACTTTGACCGGTGCGGATTCGTTTGGTGGTGCCACGGAAATAAACGGCGGAACCCTTTTGGCGGATGGCACCATCACCAATGCCACATCCATCACGGTGGATGCCGCCGGTGTGGTGGCTTCCACCGACGACAGCAACACGGCATTTGCGCCGGGCCTGGGTGGAACACTGGCCGGCAATGGTACGATTACCGCCAATGTGGCCAACCATGGAATTCTTTCGCCGGGCGATGCGGCAATCAATCCCACCGGCACCTTGCATGTCACCGGAAATGTGGACAACAGCGGCGAACTTATGGCGAACATCGGTTCCCACGGCGGCAGCAGCCTGCTGGCAATTTCCGGCGACCTGACACTGGAAAGCACCAGCGTCCTGAATTTAACCGCGCTCGTTGGCGGATTTGATGGCAGCGCCTATACCATTGCCACATTCACCGGCGGCCTGACCGGCAGATTCAATTCTGTTTTGGGCCTTGCCGCCAACTATCAACTGAATTACAACGCCACCAGCATCACCGTTACGCCCACGCCCGAACCGACCCAATTCGCCCTGGTATTTTTTGGGCTTGGGGCTATGGCGCTGGGGCGGCGAATCCGCTTGTGCAACAAACAGACTTTTCCGTCGTGGTAATCGGTGGAAACCGGAATTCGTCTTTGCAAAGGAATTTAAATGAACGACACGTCGCGATTCAACAGGTTTTCAGCAAGCTTCCGGCGGCACCGGCTGGCGAAGGCAACGGGCCTTTTCCTTGCCCTGAGCATGGCCTGTGCGGCGCAGGCGGCACAATTAACGCCCCCGCTGAAATTTCAATTCGGACCGGGTGCCACCGTTCCAGGTTACACGCAGGTTCTTGCATCAACGCACTACACCCCCAGTCGCGGCTATGGATTTGACCTTGGTTTTAAGGTTAAAGGCGTCAATCGCCACACGCCGCCGGGGCTGGATAGCCATTTTGTAACCAGCAGCCATCCATTCTTTTTTTCGGTGCGACTGGCACCGGGGAATTACAACCTGACCGTCACGCTCGGCGATGCCAAAGCCGCCAGCGTCACCACGGTAAAAGCCGAACAGCGGCGGCTTATGATCCGCCGCATTGTTACCAAACCAGGCCAATTCGTCACCCGCACCTTTACCGTCAATACACGCGTGCCGGAAATTTCCACCGGCGGCCGGGTGCGGCTGAAGGGCCGCGAAATAGGCTCTTTGGAATGGGACAACAAACTAACCATTGAATTCGCCAATTCCCGTCCCTGCCTGTGCGCGATGACGATTACCAAAGCCCGGCATCCGATAACGGTTTACATTGCCGGAGATTCCACCGATACCGATCAGCGTTTTGAACCCTGGTGCAGTTGGGGGCAGATGTTCACCCGTTTTTTTGATCCCCGGCGTGTGGTGGTGGCCAACTACGCCGAAGATGGCGAATCCGCCAACAGTTTTATCTGGGAACAGCGCTATAAGAAAATAATGAGCCTGATCAAGCCGGGCGATTATATGCTGATCGAATTCGGGCACAACGACCAGCACGAACGTGGCCCGCACGCGGGTCCGAAAAACGAATACCGCCAATCCCTGTTGACCATGATTCAGGGTGCCCGCGCCAAAGGTGCCATCCCTGTACTCGTCACACCCATGGCCCGCCGCATTTACAAACATGGCCGTCAGATTAACACTTTGGGCGGCTTTCCCGCGGAAATGCGCCTGATTGCCAAACAGCGGCATGTGCCACTGATCGACCTTAATGCCTTAAGCACCAGATTTTTTAACGCCCTTGGCGCGGAAAAATCGGCTATTGCGTTTGTGGACCGCACCCATAACGATGACTACGGCGCTTATGAAATTGCCAAATGCGTACTGATTGGAATTCGCGCCGATCACCTTGGCCTTGCCAAATTCATCCGTCCCGGCACCGGCAGGTTTAATCCCGCGCATCCGGACAACGTGGCATCCCTGCATCTGGTAAAAGACCCGCAGTATTCCACCAAAAAGCCGTCAGGCTGGTAAGCGGTCGTTTTGCCGTTTGAGTAAATGACCAAGTCCGGCCCGCCGAATAGACGCTCCGCCGAGGTTGGGCAACCCGGGACTGTCGGCTGTTTGGCTATTTTGATTTCGGCCCGTTGTGGGACGTGGGCATTTTGCCAGCTTTCCTTGAGTTTTACTTTCCATTTTCACCCGCGCACCGGCTCTACTGTTCTCCTGCTTCCCGGTTCTCGGCGCAGCGGTCTGCCATTAAATCGGGCGTCAGGCCATGTTGGATTACATAACGTGGCGTTGGCGTTAAAAAAATGCAGGCTGTGAAGACCAAAAGCCGCACCACGTCAGAAAATTGGCAGACCCCGGCGCAGGGGCGACGCCAGTTGGATTGACATTCGCCGCATTGGCTTCTAACCTACCACTTCCGTGGGTCACCGGCGGAGGCTGGCCCGATGGATACATTTTTTAAGGGGACGCGACGTGCGGCTATCTCGTGTTTTACCGGTGTTGGCATTCACTCTCCTTGCACCCTTTGCAGCGGCGCAGACCCATGCGGCGGCAAAGCCATTTTTTCTGAAAAATGGCGATCGTGTCTGCTTTTATGGAGACAGCATTACCGAGCAGCGATTCTATCCCGCCGACGTGCAGACTTATGTTCTCACGCGCTTCCCCAAGCTTCATGTTCGTTTTGTGGACGCCGGCGTAGGTGGCGACCGTGTGACCGGTGGCTGGGCAGGCCCGATTGATCTTCGCCTGAAACGCGATGTCTTCCCGTTCAAACCCGATGTGGTCACCATCATGCTCGGCATGAACGATGCAAGCTACCGCCCGTTTGATCAGGGGATTTTTAACACCTATAAAAAGGGCTATGAGCACATTATTGCATCCCTTAAGAAGCATCTGCCCGGCGTGCGAATTGTGCTGCTGGAAACCTCGCCCTATGACGATTTTACACAGGCACCCGGATTTCCCGGCGGCTACAACGCGGTCCTGATTCGCTATGACCACTTTGTGCAAAAGCTGGCGGCAAAAAATCATCTGATGTGCGTGGATTTTAATACCCCGATGATGAACGTCACCAAAGAAGCGGAAAAAATAAATCCGAAACTGGCCGCGGGAATTCTGCCCGGGCGCGTTCACCCCAGCGCTGCGGCTGAAATGATGATGGCACAGGCATTGCTCAAGGCTTGGGGGGCACCGGCCACGGTTACCAACGTCCGCATCAGCGCAACAGGTGCGGTGGTGCACGCAGTCAATACACGGGTATCGGCGGTGACGGCTGAAGGCGGCACGCTTACCTGGAATCAGTTGGATAGGGCACTTCCGATGCCGATTATCGCACTTCATGAAAACTGGCCGCAATTTCCGTCATGGGATATGTTTCTGCCCCCGCAGCCAAATCCAAAATATACCGATCCGGTAACCGCTCTGGTCGATCGGCTCAGCGGCTTTACCCACCAATTGGATCGGGAAATGCTGACAGTGACCGGACTGACTGCGCGGCACTATACGCTTTCTATCAACGGGCAAAAAATCGGCGTATTTACCGCCGCCCAATTGGCCAAAGGATTGAATCTGTCCCGCTATTTCACGCCGATGCTGCAACAGGCTTATCAGGTGAATAATATTGTTTGGGAGGAAATTCAGAATCACTTTGTCGCCTGGCATGGCGTACAAACCGTGTATCAGAATTTTGGATGGAGCCGTCCGAATATGCCGGTCACCACGGAAAATGATCCGGCAACCGCCCGGGCGGTTGCCCGTGTGGTAAAGGCCATGAATAAACTTGGCAACACCATTGTCCATAGAGAATACATAGCCAACCAGCCCAAGCTGTGCCATTATCAGCTTACACCGGTCGGCGGCTGAAAGCGGTTTTCGCGGCTAAGTTTTTTTCATAGGACTGGCACCATCCGCGGAAATGCGGCGGCGGAGCCTGTTTCTGAAGCTTAAATGCGTACTGCGTTTATCCGGCTTACGGTTACCCATGGACCAATTTAAGCATCCAATAGGCGAACGGCGCGGCAAGCAGTGGCGAATCCATCAGGTCCAGCACGCCGCCGAAGCCCGGCACGCTTCCGGAATCTTTTACGCCCGCATCGCGCTTCAGCAGGCTTTCCAGCAGATCGCCCATTTGACCGCAGATGCCCAGCAGCAGTCCGCCCAATGCCCCCTGCCACCAGTCGAATTCGGGCGTTAAGTGCGTCAGCAGGGCGCCCACAAGCCCCGCGGCGGCAATGCCACCTATAAATCCTTCCCAGGTTTTACCCGGCGAAAGCCAGGGGACAAGTTTGTGCCGCCCCAGAAGCCGCCCGACGCCGTAGGCACCCATATCCGCACATTTGACGATCAGCAGAATGGAAACAATCATTCCGGCGGAATGACTCAGACGAATCGGCAGATAAAATCCGGGCAATACGCCAAGGTACACAATCGCCAGCAACGAACCGCCCGCGTTGGCCATGGCTCCATCCACCTTCTGTCGTCGGGAAAACATGCCCAGTGCCCCAACCAGCGCCACGGCCATCACTGTGGGTACCAGGTAATGCGGCTTAACGGTGTGGAACCAGGTGGCGATTTTTACCGCCAGCGGACTGGCACCGGCCGGGTGGTGGAGCAGCAATTCGGAAAGCTGTTCCAGCCATGGCCAGACCATGCACAATAGCGATGATAGAATGCAGACGCGTTTGGAAATGACGACGTTTTCGTATTGCAGCAGGCGGCTCATTTCGTTTACCGCAAGCGGAATAATAATAAACAGCGTCAACACCATTAATGTTCCGGGTGGAAAGGACAACGGTCTTGCCGGCCAGCCGCGGGAGAGTGTCTGATCAAAATAAAACATCGCCAGAAGTGCAATGCCGAAAAGAAGCCCATACGCAAGTCTGTGTTTAAGCATACCGGAAAAGTCCTGCCATTACGCGACGGCCTGGTTGCCAGACCGGATACAAAAATCCGGCGGTCTGGGCCGGGGTTCCGGCTTTTATTATGCGGTGAATCGGGTACGGGCGGAAGAGAGGCCGCCAATTTCAATAATCGGTGCGGTCAGACCAAGGGCAATCGTGGGCTGCTGTCGGCGGTTTCCGGACGCCCCATCAACTGGGTTTCGTAGAGCCGCCGGTAAGGGGGGCAACCGGTCAGCAATTCGCTGTGCCTGCCGGCACCCACAATACGTCCGTTTTCCAGGCAGATAATCCGATCCGCCGAAACGACTGTGTTAAAGTGATGGGCTATCACAAAAGTGGTCCGGGTTTTAACAAATTCCGCCAAAGCCAGCGATATTTTCGCCTCGCTCTCGCTGTCCGCCTGGCTTAGGGCTTCATCAAGAATCAGAATTGCCGGGTCGCGCAAAATCGCCCGCGCGATTGCAATGCGCTGGCGCTGACCGCCGGAAAGCATCGCTCCGCCCTGGCCCACCTGGGTGTCATATCCCTGGGGCAGGTCGCGAACAAAGTCATCCACGTAACTGCGCCGTGCGGCATCCAAAATTCGTTCTCGATCGGCATGTCGTTGCCCATAGGCGATATTGTTGTAAACCGTGTCGGAAAAAAGCATCGTATCCTGTGTGACCAGGCCTATCTGCCTGCGAAGGGAAGCCAGCGAAACGGTTTTAATATCGGTTCCATCAATCAGTACCCGGCCGGAGGTCGGTTCATAAAACCGTGTCAGCAGCGAAAGTAGCGTTGATTTTCCGGACCCGTTGGCACCAACAATCGCAATAAATCGGCCATGCTCCACATGCAAATTAATATCTTCAAGCACCATTCGGTCGCGATTGGGATAATGAAACCCGACCTGCTGAAAGTCCACACTGCCGGCATGTCGCGGCAGTTTTGGCAGGTTGCCGGGCGATTCTTCAGTCGGCAGGTCCAGAATTTCAAAGCAGCGAGCCGCCGCCGCGTTGGCCACTTGCACGCGGTTGTTCAGATCATTAAGTTTCCGCAGGGGTTCAAAAATAGCGCCCATACAGGCCAGCATCACCAGGAATGAATCCTTGCTGATCGTACCACCCAGCACCAGGTGAAACATGATCAGAAGCGGAATACTGATAAGAACAATGGAAAGGGTTTCAAATACCGGGCGCGACAGTGAATTGTAATGAATGCCGCGCTTAATCATGCGCAGCAGATGCCGGTTGGCCCGCGCGAATCGACGCCGCTCGTAACCGCCCCCCGAATACGCCTTTACCACGCGCACGTTGTTCAACGATTCATTGCTGATGGCCACCACCTGCGACCATCCCTGCAGGCTGCGGGTGCTGGCCTTTTTCATCCGCTTGCCGAAATAGCCGATGATCACGCCCATTATCGGCAGCACCACCAGCGTTCCAATAAATAATCGCCAGTCAATCAAGATTGCGACCACGGCAACCCCGATGGATTTGGTCGGTTCCAGAATGGCCTTGCCCAGCACGGAACCAAGGCCGTCGGCCAGGGTGTTGGTATCAATGGTAAGGCGGCTGGCCAGATCGTTGGTGCCATGGCCCGCGGTGTATGCCAGCGGCAGGTTGATCATTCGGCTGAAAAGCCTGCGCCGCAAGTCGATAATCACACGGGCGGTGATCACCGCGCTTAAATAAGTCTGGAAATAACGGAATGCACTTCCCACTATGCACAACAGAATAAACATGCCCGTGATCCAGCACATTCCCATAAAGCGGCCCGGTGGCAACACGTTGACAAGCCTGGAAAAATAACGCATCGGGATGGACCTTGGGGGCAATACAATCGCCATTGTCGCGGGCTTTGGGTTGTGCTTTAGAACAATCGTCATCCGCGCCATCTGGCCGGCCCGGGCGTGCGCCAAAAGAGCCATCATCCCCAGCCAGTCGTGGCTGTGGCCCAGCAGCAGGCCATGGGCGCTTTGCATTTGAACACGGGTAATCTGATCGCCGAAGGCCAGCTTTTGGAGCGATGCCGGGGCCGATGGCAGCACCTTCATAAGGTTAATGGCCAGGCTTCCGCGGGTGGCTGTGTCACCCAGGTTCAAGGTTTGCACTCCGAGCCTGCCGTCGGCCACGCGCTGGTTGGCCCAGCCATGAACCCCTTCCGTGCTGATGAATATTTTAAGAACCGGGTAAAGCGTGGCCACGCCGGAGGCATAGGACAGGCTGACGCCGATGGCGCAAAGGAAGGAGACCACCAGCCAGAACCGATAGGGCCATACCCCCTTAAGCAATCTCCAGAATGAATTCATACCGTCCGTTCCGCAGGGCAAAAATCGAATCCGGCATTATACGGCTTTACGTCCGGCGGGCCAGCGCCGTGAATGGAACAAATTATTGTGGGTCTGCCATTAAATCGGGCGTCAGGCCATGTTGGATTACATAACGTGGCGTTGGCGTTAAAAAAATGCAGGCTGTGAAGACGAAAAGCCGCACCACGCCAGAAAAATTGGCAGCCCCCAATTATTGTTCAAACAACCGCTTGTCGCAGCAGATTCGCGCGGCGTGCTCCACCAGGTGACTTGGAATCGCTTCTGGCAACAAATGGCATGCCCCTGGGACTCAAGCTCTAAGATGAGCGCTCCTTCATAAAGTTTTTCGTCCAGCCCGGATTTAAGCGCATTGAGTACCTCAAGGGCCGCGCCCGTGATCTTTTGATCTCCCGGCCTCCCAATCTCCCGGCTTAAATCTTCAAAAATAAGTTCGGCGGCTACGGTTCGTCACGCCTATCCGCGCAATCCGCGAAATCCGGTGCGTCAGTGAAACCGTCTGTGTCTTATGAACTGAAAGGAGTTCATCATGGAATGATCCGTTAGCCATGTAGCCA
>JAJZEY010000240.1 GCA_021805585.1 Planctomycetota bacterium | reverse complement strand
CCAACTGGCATCGCATAAATGTAATTTGAAAATAAGTTCGGCGGCCACGGTTCGCCACTCCGGATCCGCGCAATTGGCGAAATCAGCGGTTCATCATAAGACCTTCGGCCGGAAGCAAGGCCCGCAGCACGTAAAACCAAGCCAAATAATTGTTACGCACCGGCGATCGGTTGCAGGGCGGAGGGCAGTGCACTGTCCCAACAAAAAGTCAGGGTTCTCAGCATGCCAAAATCCTCTATCGATTGCTTGTTCCAAGTCACCGGACCCTGAAATTATGATGTGACAAAGCACTGGCCCGCTTTTACCTCTTCTCTTTTGCGAATTGTCAGGGCGCACAGATCGCAGCCGCAGCGGCATCGTGCGTCATTTCCTTGTGCTTTGGCCTATTGCGCCAGGAGGCGAAATCGCGGTGGCGAAGGGTTCGGCTTTTCGGGGAAGTCGCCCGCTCTCCTGCGCCCGGCCCGGCCTTACCAGGATACGTGGCCGACCAGGGGCGTATTGCGGCTGGAAAAGCCGGCGGCTATGCCGTAGCTTCCCGGAGCGACGCGCCACGCAAAGGCGCGCGTATCGTAATAAGCGAACGCCCGCGGATGGAATTGAACCTGAACGGTTTTTGCCGCGCCTGGTGCCAGCTTCACCCGCACAAAGCCCTTAAGATTCTGATAGCAACGCGGCACACCCGGCGTGACGGGCGGGCGGATGTAAAACTCCACCACCTGTGCGCCGGCCATTTTGCCGGTGTTGCGCACCGATACGCGGGCGGTAATAATGCGCGAAAGCCCGGTGCCCGCCGCGGTAATTTTCAAATGACTTAGCGCAAAGCTCGTATACGTCAGGCCATCGCCAAAGCAGTACCGTGGAGCGATATGGGTATGGTCGAACCAGCGATAGCCTACAAAAATTCCTTCCGATAAATGCACATTTCCAAATGAACCCGGAAAATGATGATAGGCGGAATCATCCTTCCAACGTTTGGGGATGCTGACGGGCAGGTGTCCGCTGGGGTCGATTTTGCCAAATAGAATTTTCGCCACCGACGTGTTGCCATTTTCACCCGGGTACCAGGCATACAACAGGCCGGCGACGCGGTGAATCCAGCGATGCATGGCAATTCCCGCACCGGCGTTTATGACCACCACCGTGTGCGGATTCAGCGACCCGAGAACGCGCAAAAACGAATCCTGGGGCGTGGGCAATCGCCAGGTGCGGTCGGCCCCTTCACCTTCGTACCGCGGGCCAAAGCCCATGCACGCAATCACCGCGCCGGCATGTTTAATTTCGGCAAGCTCCGCTGACTTAAAAAACGCCCGGGCCGCGGGCAAAAAGCCGAATTCCATCTGCGCGTCGCCGGCGTTGTTGTAATAATCCACACGCACGCGATAGGTTGCGCCGGCTTGCAGGGCGACATCCGCCGCCACATAGCGTGCATTGCCGGGCTTCCACGTGCCGATTATTTCCCTGCCGTTGATGAACACGCGGCAGCCATCATCGCTGCAGGTGGTAAATAAATAGTCCGCGGTTTTGACGGGCTTAATGACCCCCAGCCAGCGCACTGAAAAATGACCATTGGTCAGGCCGCGCAACGGCAATACCGCGCCCCAGTTGTAGCCGATGCGCGGATCGATCCGGACCATGGCGGGCCGACCGATAAATTGCCGGTTGGGATAGTAATAACCGGTAAAACCCGGTTTGCCATTTGCCGTGGTAACCGCTCCCATACCCCAGAATTCGCTTAACACATGGCGATAGGGAATATGCACCACATGCACCCCCGGTCCGGCCTGGGCACGTATGGCGGCCAGCATGCTTACCGGATATATGTTTGGATCTACATAAGAGCTTCCGCCGCCACCGGTAACCGCGGGCGTAGCCATTGGACCGACGACGACAATGGTTTTGCCGGCGGCCGGTGCCAGCGGCAGAACATGTTTCGTGTTTTTCAGCAGAACCACCGCCTGTGCTTCCACCCGACGGATCAGGGCATGATCGGCCGCGGGATTCAGCGACAGTTGCGGCTTCCAGGCTTTTTGTCGCAGAAAATCCATGGCGACCATCATGCGGATGATTCGTCGGACATGGGTGTCAATCTGCTGTTGGGTAATCTGGCCGCTTTTAACCAAGGCGGAAATGGCGGCGTAGTTGTAGTATTTGTTGTCAGGCATTTCCAGGTCCATGCCCGCGGTCATAGGCCCAAGGGTGTCATGGGTGGCACCCCAGTCGGACATCAGCACGCCCTTAAAACCCCATTCCTGACGCAGTTCATTGGTCAGCAGAAAATGGCTGGCGGTGCAGTAATTGCCGTTGACTTTGTTGTAGGCGGCCATCAGACACCAGACCCGGCCGCGCCGGACGGCATCACGAAATGGGGGCAGATAAATTTCCCGCAAGGCCCGCATGCTTACAATCATATTAATCGTGAAACGATTCGTTTCCTGTTCATTCACCGCAAAATGCTTGGCGCACGCGGCCACGCCCTGACGTTGGAGGCCCTGAATCCAGGGAACGACCATGGCACCGGCCAGATAGGGATCTTCGCCCACGTATTCAAAATTTCGGCCGCACTGTGGTTCGCGCACAATATCCATGCCGGGACCAAGAATAATATTCACGCCGCGTGCGCGGGCGTCACGTCCCAGCCCGGTTCCTTCCGCAAAGGCCAGTTTCCGATTCCATGTTGCCGCCAGGGCAATCGACGCCGGATACGCCGGTGACGGACCATACACACGCACGCCGACGGACGCATCGCTCATATTTATTTTCGGGATTCCGGCCGCGGGAATCGAACGGGTGGCCATTCTGCCGTCGCCGGCCAGCAGATGAATTTTTTCCGCGGTGGTCAACTTATCCATAATGGCCTGCACCTGCTGATGCAGCGCGGCGGCGGTAAGGGGTTTATAGGTGAACAGCCCCGTCGCAGCTGAGAGGCGGCTGGCCCCCGAGTTCACAATCGGCAGCAAGCCCGCAGCCGCTATGAGCATGGATACGAGCATGGCAGTGGTGGCACGCGACAGAATGCGGCTGGACTGGCATCGTTGGGCCATTGTCCGGCGAATTCCCAAAACTATTTGACGCATCCGGTTATTCATTTTTGCACCCTTAAAAAACTGGCCGCTCTGTTGGCATCATCGCATGGCTGCGGCGGAAATGCCACCCTTCGCAGAAAGTTTTGTTTGGTGCCGGGCCATCGGCCAGTTTCATTGCATGGACCCGTCGGAAGGCCGGCAGCACCGCCGCCAGACATTATCAACCGCTTATGTGCAATGATCTCTGAACATATTCCTGACCCATGGCGCGTTTGGCCATGGCCAGCGTTTCTTCCGCGGCGGCGTTGGCGCGGGCGGTTCCATCGCGCAGCACGGCCAGAAGCTGGGCGGGGTCTTTTTCAAACACCAGCCGGCGCTGACGCATTGGTTCAATCAGCGCCACCAGCACGTCAATCAGGCGGCGTTTGCATTCAACATCTCCAATAGTACCGGCGCGATATTTTTCCTTCGATTCGGCAACCCAGGCGGAATCCGGATTGAAAGTTTCATGAAACAGCCACAGCGGATTGTTTTCCACCGTGCCCGGGTCGGTCGCCTTTTTCCGGTTGGGATCGGTATACATGGCCATTACTTTCTTCTTAATGGTGTCTGGATCATCGCTTAGGAAAATGGCATTGTTCAGAGATTTGCTCATTTTCAGCAATCCGCCGGCGGGTCCGGGGCCACCCGTGCCAACCAGCCGCCGGATCCGACCGAGTTTGGGTTCTATAATCGGAAAAAGACCACCGGCGGTAACGTAGTCGGCATCTTTGGTTTGCGGGTCCACGCCGCAATACAATTGATCAAAACGCCGGGCTACTTCGCGCGTCAGTTCCAGATGGGCCAACTGGTCTTCCCCGACCGGGACAAGCTGCGGGCGAAAGGCCAGAATGTCGGCAATCTGGCCGATGGGGTAAAGCAGAAAACCAAAGCTGTAGGAATCGCCAAGCCCTTTGTCGCGGATTTCATCCTTCAAGGTTGGATTGCGCATCAGCCGGTTAAAGGAGACCAGCATGGCGAAAAAGAATGTCAGTTCGGCGATTGCCGGAATTTCCGACTGCACAAAAATGGTGCTTTGTTCCGGGTCAATTCCCGCCGCCAGATAGTCCAGCGTAATATCCAGAACGCTTTGGCGGATGTCCGCCGGTTTTTCAGCACGCGTGGTGAAGGCGTGGGCGTTGGCGATAATAAAATAGCAATCATAATCGGCCTGCATGGCAACCCGATTTTCCAGCGACCCCACCCAATGGCCCAGATGCAAGCGACCGGTCGGGGTGTCTCCGGTCAAAATTCGTGGCCGCGTAGTGGGTGGCGTCATGGCGGTGGCTCCAATTCAGGGTAATGCCCGCGGTTCGGCTGCACAAAAGCTGATTTCCGACCGCGGCCCAACCCGCACAAAAATATCGGCGGGCCGGGTGTATTATCTTTGGCCGGCGGCGGCTGTAAACGCCCTGGTCGCCGTCGGACGATTATTTTCCGCGGTTGAATTATCAAACCGCAGGAACGGGGCGATATGCCGCAGTGTAACCGGTCCAAACCCGCGAATGTGCCGCACGACGGCCAATTTTTGGAATACCGGTTTGCCGGGGCGAAGCTTTTGCCGTTCCGCACGCCAATTCAGCAGGGCGGTGGCCCGGCTTGGCCCAACACCGGCCAGCCGCACCAGCGAAGCGAAGTCCGCAGTGTTCGGGTTCAGCGTTCGCTGCACCGCGGGCGGCGGAGGCACGTAGCGGCCGGTGGTCACCCGCACGCGGTTGTTCCAGAAGACCGGACGGTGCGCTATTTGGATAGCGAGAAAAACAAGGCCAACAGCCACCATCGCACCAATACCCAATTGGTGTCGCCGCGTCCAACCCCATTCGGATTCGCCATTGGATTCGCCATGGGGCGTGCCATCGGCGGCGGCGGAATTTTTTTCCGATTGGGAAAATGCATCCGCGGTTGAACGGCCCGCGGCGGGTGTTGGCGAAAGTCGATCAGTCACAATGTGCACCCTGCATGGGCGGCATTTCATGAAGCGGACGCCGGCCCGTGGTCCGCGAATTTGGCCGGTCAACCGGCGTCAGGCCGGCCGGGCTGGCGGCGCGGCCGCGGCGGCTTTGGCGGGATCAGGGGGTGTTTTAACCGCACCCTGCCGCACGGCCATTACCGCCTTACGCATGGAAGTCCAGGTTTGATAAGACGCCTTGGCGTTTAGATCCGCGGCAAGCAAACCGCCGCCGGGAATTCGGGCGGTCGCCTCATCGGCAAGGTCGCACCAGCAGACGGCTTCCACAAAGGGCTTGGAAAGCACGATATTGGTAACAGCCTCCAGCCATTTGGCCTGAATCTGTTCGTTCCATGGCTTGCGCCACTGGCCGCTGCCGGCACTGGCTTCCGACACACCGCTGGGCACGCCCATGCGGGTAATCACGAGGGGTTTACCCATGGTCGCAAAACGGTCCAGCATCATACTGATCTGAAACAAGTCGCGCTGCCAGCAACCATCGCGAGGCAGGCCGAAACAGAGTTGCAATCCGAATAATTCAAATGGAATACCGCTTTGCACGGCCATTTCCGCGTAGATGAGAGGCGGGATGCTGCGCTGATTACCCGCGTAATATTCGCCCCAGGGCTGGGTTATTTCGATCATGGTCTGGGCTGCGGGCAAAAGTTTTTTAACCAGCCCGATGGCCAGACGCGTCAGATCCATCAGTTGGTCGAACGTAAACGAAAAATGCGCATTGACATGCAGTGAACTTAATACATTCCACAGCACCACCTGCGAACCATAACGACCGACCACACGTTCAATATGTTCGTAAAGCATGCTGCGGACGGTTTCGTAATCATGCTCCCAGATATACAGCCAATCGGGAATAGCGGCCTCGCTGAACTGCACCAGAGGACCGCCCACCATCGGCAGTTTCGCCCGGCGAAGGAAATCAGCCCATTCATCCACCGGTCCCCAGTTGAACGCCTGCTGTTGAGGTTCCAGCGTTTTCCAGTGCAGCGGAAGCGAGACAAAATCGCTGGCGGCCAGAATTTTGCGGCGGTAATTTTCGCCATTCTGCGGCAGGCTGGCGTGGGAACCAAAAACATTGCGCGGGAAACTTCGTGTCGCGATACGCCGATGCAAAAGCAGTTCGGCATGAACCACCGCGGCCTGTTCAGACAGCGGCAATGCCAGCGCCAGACAGCGGTCGGCAAATTTAGCCGCCGTCGGAGGATCATCCAGATTTTCCATCGCCTGAATAAGCAATTCACGGGCTTCGGCGAATTTATCGTTTACCAGCTGCGCATCGGCAACGTCCAACAGGCCCCAGTCTTCGCGTTTCTGCAGCAGCTTCATCATGCGGCCGCGGGCGAGTTCCACATTCAAAATATAGGGACCGGGGCGTTCGGGCAGGCGAACGGTGTCCAGCAGAATGGAACCGAACCCTTTTATTTCCCACATAAGCGCCAATGCGGACGGCCCGGCGGCGCGTTTGCGGCAGCGAATTTCACCATCCGTGTAGGTGAATTCACCGCGAATCGGCACATTGTCGGCACCTACCAGATAAGCTGAACCAAGGTTCAACTCGGAGGGAACCTCACCATCACGAAAAACCTGAAACCGAAGCATTCGAGTTCCTGTCCTGGGGAAAAAACCGTGCCGCCGCGACAATCGCCCGGTCGCCAAGCCGGGTTTTCGGCCAAACCGGACTCTTGACCGGCCCGATCCGCCTGCGCATTAAGAATTTATATCGGAAAGGCTCTTGAACCGTCAAACGAATCGCCTAAACTAAATACCCATGACCACCGCCCCGCAAAATATTATTGGCCTGCTGATCTCCCCGGTTTTAATGATTTCCGCCTGCGGACTGCTCTGTTTAACCTATTACAACCGCATGGCCGTGATGGTGGCCCGCATACGGGCGTTTAATTCAGAGCGGATGAATCTGCTGGAAAAGCGGATTGCCGACCAAGCCAGCCAAACCCATGATAATTTGGCAGCCTCGCAGCGCGCCCGATCCGCCGCGGTGGAATATCAGGTGGAGGCGCTGCTGTTCCGGGCACGCCTTATCCGTCACACGCTGGTTTGTCTGGTCGGCTGTATTATCTGCATGTTGACCAGTTCCCTTGCACTGGGAATGAGCCTGATTTTCGCCTGGTTTGCCGCCGCGGCACCGGCCGTATTCGTGGCCGGCATTGCGTTTTTGCTGGTCGGCATGATGATGGCTCTGCGGGAACTGCGGCTTTCACTAACGCCAGTCGCCCTGGAACAGGACTTCCTTAGCGACCTGACCCGGCAAACAGAAGCTGCGATGCCCGAAGCGCCCCGCGAAGCGACCCGTGCAAATGCCCCCCAATAGCGGCTTGACGTAGCACCAGGGCCGACCGGGTAATTAAAGGAAATCCACCCATGAGTCACGGGTTGGGCCGTTTGTTTTACAGCTGCGCCACCGGACTTCTGCTGGCCGGGGCAACGGCGAACCTGCGCGCCGCCGACACAACCGCGGGTGCCGCGGCAAGCCGCCTGGTCGCACGGGTCGGCTATCCGGTAAAGTTCGTGCATACCGCGCCGGGCGACTGCTTCGCCGACTTTGGTCTGGATTGGTTTGGCCAGGCCCAACTGCATATCAATAGTCCGCGGACGGGTGCCGTTATTGTGGTGATGCTGGGCGAAAAGCTGCGCGGCCCTGGCCGGATTGACCCGCATCCCGGTGGCAACATTGCATTTTACCAGACACGCATGACACTCCGGCGCGGCAATCACGTTTACCGGGTGCCATTGCCGAAGCCGGATGATCGCCGAATGCCCCCCTATGTCGGACCGGTTATGCCCTTTCGCTACCTGGAAATTCGCGGCTGCCCGGCCACGCTGGCGCGCCGCGATGTCATGCAGGTGCGGGTGCATGCACGGTTTGATCGCACCGCGGCACGGTTTGAATCTTCAAATCCATCCCTTAACGCGGTGTGGCATTTGTGCCATCATACCATTGAAGCGGTCAGCTTTTGCGGTCTGTTTGTAGATGGCAACCGCGAACGCCGCCCTTATGAAGCGGATGATCTGATTGCCGAACTTGACTGGTTTAACAACACCACGGGCACCAGCCTGCCGGCGCGATCCGCCGGCTATTTAATTTATCATCCGACCTGGCCGACGGAATGGATTATGCAGTGTGTGCAGATGGCCTGGTATGACTATCTGTACACGGGAAACAGAACATTTATCCGCAAGAATTATGCAGCCCTGAAAGCTAAAACACTGCTGACGCTGGAGCGGCCGGATGGGTTGATAAGCACGGTGTCGCCACGAGTTTCCACGGCGGTCCTGCGGTCAATTTATCGGCGGCGGCCGATTCGCGACATTGTGGACTGGCCCCCGGTGGAGCGGGATGGCTATGTGATGCGGCCGATAAACACGGTGGTAAATGCGTATCATTACCGCGCCATGGTTCTTATGGCGCGTATTGCTGCGGCACTGGGGCATCGGCGCGATGCCCGCCTTTTTCAGGCTCGTGCGCGGCTGGTTGGCGCAAGCATAAATCGGCTGCTGCTGAATCGACGTACCGGGCTGTATGTGGATGGCGTTGGAACAAAGCACAGTTCGGAACATGCCAATCTGTTTCCACTGGCATTCGGGCTGGTTCCCCCGGCCGACAAGGCCCATGTGGCGGCATTCCTGGTGCAGCAGGGCATGCGGTGCAGTGTGTATCCGTCGCAGTTTCTGCTCGAAGCGCTGTACCGCGCGGGCGATGGCGGCGCGGCTTTGCGACTGATGGCTTCACACAGCCGCCACAGTTGGCGGCACATGCTGGCGGAGGGTTCCACGATCACGACGGAGGCCTGGACCTTTCATTCCAAGCCGAATGAAGACTGGAACCATGTATGGGGTTCGGCACCGGGAAATATTATTCCAAGATTTCTGATGGGTATTCGGCCACTTCGCCCCGGCTTTCAACGGGCGATTCTTGCGCCCCAGCCGGGAGGCCTGAAAGCGGCCGCCATCACCGTTCCAACCGTGCGCGGCACCATCCGCGAAAGCTGGCAAACCACCGCCAGCCGCTGGCGGCTTTCATTCACGATACCGCCGAACGTATCGGCCAAACTGCAACTGCCCGCCGCGCTGGCCACCGGAAAAACCGGCATTCTGGATGGCAACAGGGTGCCGTTTCTGCACGTCGGACAGTGGAAAATGATTCACGCCATCGGTGCCGGAACGCATCTGCTGACAATTCCGTAGTGCTATCCGATGCATGCACTTCGGGCGTGATTGGCCTGCCAAGGTCATCAGGTGGCGGAAATTGTGGCCGGCGCACTTGTCGGGCCAGACGCCCGATCCCCAGTTTGGCCAATACCAAAGCGTGGCCGAGGCAACGCGGATCAAGAAAGAGTGAAGCAGTAGAAAGGATCGCGACTGGCAGGCCGGGACGCCCGATGGGCACAAAATATTTCCGAATTTCAGCTTAGCGACCTTCCCAATAAGACCGGGCAGACCCTGAATTTCAGGCACAACATCGTACCGTAGCGTGCGGCGCGATTTTGGGTTATCGTGAATGCGACCTTTCAGGGTAACCGTCACAACCACGAGCAGTGGCGGCGGAAGCGGTTATTGGAGCGGTTTAGATGTCGCCGGTGCCCGCTGTTGCTCTTTCGAGCCGCACCCCGACAACTACCGGCGTCTCTTGCGCAATATTCAAGTTAACGACATTGGGCAAAGGGTCAGCGCTTTTAATATCGCGGTGGGCGCGGCAAGAGGCACGCTTCCATTTTCCGGAGGCTCGAATCCGACCAGCCATAGGCTGGCCGGCCGAAAGGCCTTAAACGGTGACGGGTATTGATTGTCCGACTCCCGTTGAATCGGAACAATGCGATGGCGCTTATTTGAAGGAATATATCGCATGACACGTTTAGCGGTTTTGGTCGCGAGCCTGGCACTGATGTGGTTAACTTTCACGGCACACGCTGCGGTACTTGGAGGGGTACAGGCCGATGGCTACATGATTGTGCCGACCACGCGGGTACCGAAAAACTACAATGCCGGCTTTTCCATGTATTCCGCGGCCTGGCCGCTCCTGCTGCGGTATCCGGGAAATCGATTTCAATCAGGGCTTTTTGGCACATGGATGGCCGCCCAGTACGCGGGCAAGCGCCCGCAACATTTATATTCGGACATTGAAGGTGGCCTGGGCTGGTGGCGAAGTACTCGATTTCCCACGGCCGCACCGAAGTTTCACCTCGGGGGCGTGGCGTTTAACTTTCATGCCATAACGGACGCACCGGGCAATGGCCGCGGTGGCTGGAAGCACCCGCGTGGGGTTTACGGCGTAGCCCAACTGAGTCCCTGGTTGCTTTTTCCGCCTGATGGTCTGACCTTGAAACCCGGCGTCAACGGTCAGCTTTTTGGGTATGGCTATCTGCCGCTGCCGCTCACCGATCCACAAACAACCACCGACGGCAAAAACATTCCCATGGGCAATCACTGCTGGACATTGTTTCTTAACACCCGCAGTTTCAAGGGGCCCGTCTGTTTTTTTACCCCGTACTTCTGGAACCGCCCCGCCGTACGACACGCGCGCCTCATTGGCAAACTGCTCGACTCGCGATGGTCCATTGCCAATAAGGCATTTCAGATGGAGACCCAGTATCT
>JAJZEY010000421.1 GCA_021805585.1 Planctomycetota bacterium | reverse complement strand
ATTCGGGCTTCGCGACATCGGAGATTTGAGCTACGCGGGAGGGTTGCTGAATAGCAGCGGTCTATTCAGCAATGGGCATTGGATTACACATTGACACCCGCTCGTCAGCGGGTCGTCGTATGAACTGTTGTTCGTGTTGGCTGGCTACGGAGGCATGTGGCTATGGCAGTTGTAAGACAGGGGCGAAATTCCCCACCCTACGCATTGATCACGTTTGTGTTTCTATGGGTTCTGGCGATGGCCGGGCTGGTGATTTTCTACATCGCCTGGGGCAAGGCGAATCAAGCCACGCTGCAAACCAAACAGCAGTTGGCCCAGATCGCCTCGTTCCGCGATCAGCAGAATCCGACCATTCGGGACATGCTGGCCAATGCGACGGCAACCAAAACCGTCATTCATCAACTGCAGCGGGAAATTGCGGAGTTGAAGTTCAGCATTGCCGGTGCCCAACATGCCGGCGCGGTAAAAGTAGCCGCACTGACGGGTTCCAACGGCGAAATCGCGACTACACTTGGAACCGTCGGCATGGCGGGAAAAAATCTTCTGGCGGCAGTAGCCGGATTGAAAACACAGCTTGACGAGGCGCAAAGCCTGCAGGCACAGTACAAAAAAGCGTGGCGGAATTATGAGCATCAGTTCAGTGATGCGCAAAGCACGTTCCGCAGCAACTCCGACGCGCTGAATCAGAAACTTGCCGCAGCGCGTAAACGAATTGATTCACTTACCGCAAAACTGGATGCCGCCAAAACGTCGCTGGCCAGTCAGGCAACCACGTTCCAGACGCAAATATCAGGCCAGCAGCAAAAATTCGCCGGCGATCTGCGCAAGCAGTTTGTAGCCAAGCAGCAGTATCAGCAGGAAGTGGTTGCCCGCGACCTGACGATTAAAAACCTGCAACATCAGATTCAAGGCCTCCGTGCCCCGACGCAAGGTGCCAACGCGATTCTTTCGCAGGCGGATGGCAAAATTCTGCGGGTTTCCGCGGTGGATAATCTGGCCTATCTGAATATCGGTGCCAACGATCATGTAAGTGTCGGACAAACCTTCGCCGTCTTTTCGCCACAACTCGGCGTGGGCAGCGGCACCAACAGTGGCGGCAAGGCCTCGATTGTAGTGACCAAAGTCGGACCGTATGCCGCGGTGGCGCGGATTACCCATATCGCGCATAATCAGACGCTGTTTCCCGGCGACCTGATCGCCAATCCGGTTTTCAGCAGCGACCTGAATCGCAAATACCACTTTGTGGTTTACGGTGATTTTGATCTTAACGGCAATGGCGTTCCGACCGCCCAGGGACGCCGCCAGATTGTCAGCCTGATTAAGCAATGGGGTGGTGTGATAGACAAAAAGCTGACCAGCCAAACCGATTTTCTGGTTCTAGGGTCGCCCCCGGCCAAGCCGTCACTGAACTTTGGGGCCGCCAGTCAGGCCCCCGTCAGCACTGCGGTTGCGGGGCTTCAGACTCAGGCCCCAAAGTAAGTACGATACCCTGCAGGCCTTGGCCCAGGGATATTCGGTACCGGTTCTGGACGCCAACCGATTCCTGGCCATGATCGGCTACTATACCCATCCGCTGGTGCACCAGTAACGCGGGGACAACAGAGTCGCCGCCCTTTGCCGGGGATGGCCTGTTGAGTCGGCGTTGCGGACAGGGCGTTGCGACCATTCCACGGAGCGTTGCCCGACTAAGGACTGCGAATCGGTGGAAATTGTCCGGCGTTATGGTTGCCGTTGTAAAAATTTCCAAGCGTAAAAGGGCAACGGCCTGAAGGTGTGGCCGCGACCCCGCCAAGACCGTAAATTCGGCGATTTCCACCGGCCCAGTTAACGACTCTGTTAACGGTCCGGTCTGGCGATGGCCCGCGGCGAATGGGTGGCTGAATATTTCCCGGATTATGACGGGTTTGTTACCGGATTATACCCGCGCAATTCGCGTCCGTGTGATTCTCCTATTTTTTGACGCTTGCGATGCGGAATAAAGTGCCATAAATATTTATGAATGATCGATTGAAGAACAGCCTGGGGAATTCGCGGGTAAACGGGCGAACACTTCTGTGCCCATTTATTACCGCAGGCTACCCCGACCTTGCCCATTTGGTGCCGCTTCTGCTGGGCCTGCAGAAGGCCGGCGCGGGCATGGTGGAACTTGGCTTTCCTTTTTCCGACCCGATTGCCGATGGGCCGGTCATTCAGGAAAGCTACCGCGTGGCGCTGGAAAGAGGAGCCACCGTTGACAAAATTCTTGCGGAAGTGCGCCGCGCCCGCGCGACCGGCTTCCAGTTACCACTGATGGCGATGGTTAGTTTCAGCATCATGTTTCGTTACGGCTCGCCCAAGCTCGCGGCCCAAGCCGCCGATGCGGGTGTGGATGGTTTTATCCTGCCGGATGTGACACTGGAAGAAGCGCCGGCCGTGGTTGAGGAATTGTCCGGCCATGGACTGGTCAGCAGCCTGCTGATTGCCCCCACAACCGAAGCCCGCCGCAGAAGCGCGATTGCCGCATTATGCACCGGGTTTGTTTATTATCTTTCGGTTACCGGAATCACCGGAGAACGCACCAGCCTGCCGGCGGATGTTAAAATGAATCTTGCTGATCTTCGACTTCTGACTGATCGTCCGGTATGTGTCGGCTTTGGAATTTCAACGCCCGAACAGGTCCGGAGTTTTTCCGGACTGGTGGACGGCGTAATTGTGGGCAGCGCGTTTATCCGTTGCATGACTCGTGAACTCTCCGCAACGAAGCCCGATGTGGTAAGGGCCACAGGCGATTTTGCGGCCTCGCTGGCGGCGGCACTGCTGTAAGGCCCGTGCGAAACAATTTCTGGAATCGGCAAAATGACAACAACCGTGCCTGAGGCAAAACCGATGGATGTGGCGAATTTAATCAAGTCCGTGGCGCGGCAGACGGATGCATATATAAAGGATTTTTTGGGCAGCCGCCAGGACGTTCCGCCCGTGCTGCTGGAATCCATCGAATACAGTCTGTTCGGGCCGGGCAAACGCATCCGGCCTGTGCTGGCCATGCTGACCGCCGAGGCGGTTGGAGGCGTCGCCACCGATGCGCTTCCCGCCGCCGGCGCACTGGAACTGATCCATTGCTTTTCCCTTGTGCATGATGATCTTCCGGCCATGGACAATGACGACCTGCGTCGCGGAAGGCCCACGAATCACAAAGTCTATGGAGACGCGGTGGCCATTCTGGCCGGCGACGCGATGAATACCCTGGCCTTTGAACTGCTGGCGGAAAAAGTTTCCGATTCCGCGCGTGCCGTCCTTCTGGTTACCGAACTTGCCCGCGCCACCGGTCCCGCCGGCATGATCGGCGGGCAGATTCTGGATACCTGTCACCCGCGGGAAAAGCCCACCGACACAACTGAAACCGCGCTGGAAAAATTGCAGCGCATTCACCGGATGAAAACCGGTGCCCTGATTAACGCGGCTTGCCGAATGGGCGCGATCTGCGGCGGTGCCGATGCGGTCCGCATTGGTCGGATTGACACGCTTGGCCATGCCATCGGCCTGGCATTTCAGATTGTCGACGATCTGCTGGATGTCACCGCGTCGGATACCCAGCTCGGCAAGCGCACCGGCAAGGACGCCGCCATTGGCAAATTGACCTATCCGAGTCTGCTCGGGCTGGACGAAACGCGCCGGCATTTGTTGCGCCAGCAGGAAATAGCCGGGAAAATTCTGATTGAACTCGGACCGCCCGCCAACCGTCTGGCCGCAGTTGTCGAAATGCTGGCCGGCCGCGAAAACTGACTCGACGGCGATCGGGCCGCCGGTTTTATGCGCACAAATGACTTGTACACCTTGTTTGCCCGGTGCCGGTTCCGACCGCCGCACGTTGGCGCGATTAAGGCCAACGCGGCTTGTGTTGTTGGAATATCATGGTACAAATAACATCCTGATTCAAAGCTGCGGGATATGAAAGGCGGTTCCAATGAGTGGCTCAACATTCTTTGAGAGTTTCGCAAAACTGACTGATGCGGACACCAGCGCACAACCGCAAATCGGGGCCAATCGACGTGATCTGCTTAAGCTTGGCGCGCTGGCCGCGGCGGCTACCGCGGGGGCCGCCGGCTGTTCATCCAGCCACCTGACAGCACTGCCACTGTCCCCGGTCGCGGATGCCGATGAACCGGGGCGTGTGGAAATGGATTTGGACGCCGGCTGGAAATTCCTTAAACAAGGTTTCCCCGGGGCCGAACACCCGCAATTCAATGATGCCTCCTGGTCCACGGTGAATCTGCCCCACACCTGGAACGGCCAGGATGGCCAGACCGGAGCGCCTTACTATCGCGGGCCGGCGTGGTATCGACGCCAGATTGATCTGCCCCCGGCACACGCCGATGATCCACACAAGCAGTTCTTTCTTTATGCGCAGGGGGCCTGCATTTTCGCACGCGTGTATTGCAATGGGCGGCTGGCCGGTGAACACACGGGCGCTTTTGGGGGCTTTTGCATTGACCTGACTCCGCACATTAATCGTTCCGGCCGCAATGTTCTGGCCGTTCGTGTGGATAATTCGCCCAACAATGTCGTGGCACCACTAACCGGCGATTTTAATATGGATGGCGGACTGTACCGACACGTGCGGCTGCTGGCGATGGATTCTCTTTCCATCAGCCCGCTGGATGACGGCGGTCCGGGCGTGTATATCAAGCAAGTTCGTGTCACCCCTGATATTGCGGAGCTGGAAATTACCACGCTGGTCCGCAATGCCTCGGACACAAAAAAGACCGCCGGCGTCGGTTACAGCATTTTAGATGCCCACGGCAACAGCCTGGCCACTGGTGCCGCAGCGCCCCATGTGCCGGCCGGCAAAACGGTCACCTGCGTGCAACGTGTGGAATTGAAAAATCCGCATTTATGGCACGGACGGCAGGATCCGTATATTCATCAGGTTCGGGTGGATATTTTTGACGGCGGGCACCGCACCGACCGCGTTCTTCAGCCGCTGGGCCTGCGGTTCTTTCATATAGACCCGGACAAGGGATTCTTCCTGAATGGGGAATCGTACCCGCTACATGGCGTATGCCTGCATCAGGATCGTCCGCACAAGGGGCGTGCGGTTTCGGATGCCGACCTGCACCAGGATATTCGCCTGATACACGAACTTGGTGCCACCTGCGTGCGGATGGCTCATTACCAGCATCCGCAGGCTTCTTATGATGAAGCGGATAAGCTGGGAATAGTGGTTTGGGCGGAAGATGGCCTGGTCAACGGTGTGGCCCACACGGAAATTTTCGCGGAAAACCAGAAACGTCAGCTTCGTGAACTCATCAAACAGAATTTCAACCATCCATCCATCTGCTTCTGGAGCCTGTACAACGAACTGGGCAACAGCGGACCCCACAAACTCGGCGTTCACCTGGTGGCGGAGCTTAACGCCGAGGCCAGACGACTGGACCCCACCCGACCCACCACCGCTGCGGACGATCAGTCGCCATCCAATCCTTTGGGATATATCACGGATATTGTCGCATTCAACCGCTATCCGGGCTGGTACGGCGGCAGGCCGACGGAATACCCGTCGATTCTGGATGGCATTCGCAAAGTTGTGGAGACGCGGTCTCCGGGCCGCTGTATCGGCATGAGCGAATATGGTGCCGGTGCCAGCATATATCAGCATGAAAATCATGTCACGCAGCCTAATCCTGGTGCGTACTGGCACCCGGAGGAATGGCAATGTATTGTGCATGAACATGCCTGGGCCGCCATGAAGGAACGCCCCTGGCTGTGGGGGACTTTCCTGTGGGTCATGTTTGATTTTGCCTCATCCGGCCGCCATGAAGGCGACCATCCCGGAATAAATGACAAGGGGCTTATGACCCATGACCGTAAGACACGCAAGGACGCTTTTTTTTATTACAAAGCCCAGTGGACCAGCGAGCCGCTGGTTCACATTACCTCCAAGCGCTTCAATTGCCGGCCCGACGCCCACACGGTGTTCAAGGTTTACGCGAATTGCCCGGTGGTGGAATTGAAATTAAACGGCAAATCGCTGGGGTCTCGATCCGGTGCCAATGGCGTGTTCGTCTGGCCGCGGGCGGAATTGAACCGCGGCGCTAATACCGTGGTGGCCATCGGTCAGAAGGCCGATAAAACCGTGGAAGACAAATGCACCATCGTTTATGATCCCGATGCGCCGCACCATGCTAATTACCGCTGAGGCGATCTGTGCGGGATAAACCCGGAACCGGTCTGTATTTCCAAAAATGGAAATGACCGCGAATAATACTAAAATATAAATGAGTTCATAACTCATTTTATATCATAAGGACATGTTGATGAATTCCCTGAAAAACTGGATGACCGGAATCGGCCTGGCCGCCGGACTGCTGACCACTGGAAGGGCCTACGCCCTTTCATCCGATTTAAGCACACTTCTCCCATGGGACAGCAACATTAACGTGGAATCCTCCACTTGGGGCCTGCTGGAAAACAAAAGCCACATCCGCAATGATGGCACCCCCGCCCAGATTGGGATTGTGGATTCTTCGGGCAGGGTGCGGCTGGCGGATACCGGTCAGTACAGCCCGACAATCGCCTGGGATTCACTGTACATGGCGTTAAATACGCACAGCAGCCTGCTGCCGCGACAGTTGAACGAACAATCGATGTCGCTGGGCATTCCCATCGTTCAGTCAGGCCCATGGAGTTTAGGCGCGGTCGTGGGTGCGGGCTATTCGGGCAACAGCCCCTATAACGAGGGTCAGGCCGTGTACGGACTTGCAGACATTACCGCCCAATACCAATTCAACCCGCGGGACAGCCTGGTATTTGGAATCAATTACGATGGCAACCGTTCCGTTCTGCCCGACGTGCCGCTGCCGACGGTGGAATTTTTGCATGAAACGACAAAGTTGACCTGGGGCGTTGGAATTTATGAATATCTGGATTACCGTCCGTTTGACCGCCTGAACCTGGAACTCATGTACTTTCCCACCGACGACGGGCATGCGGATATTGATTACCGCCTGCTGCGATGGCTGCATGTGTATGGCCTGTTCGCCAGCCAGTCATGGGCGTTTCATGTGGATTACTATAACCATGACCAGCGCCTGTTTTTCAACATGTGTCGGGTTGAAGCGGGCGTGCGGATTATTACCTGTCCGAATTTTTCCATGAAACTTGGCGGCGGTTACGCGTTTAATCAGGCGTTCAGCCAGGGGTATCAGTCCATTAATGAAACCCCGGTCGGCCAAATCGCCAATGCCGCGTATATTTCTCTGAACGCCAAATTTAAGTTCTAACGGATCACCGCCGCGACTGATATGACATGATCCTTTATGAGCAAGATAACCGCACCCAGCTGCGATTGACGCCTCATGGGCAGGATGCCCATGCTACGGGATGCCGCCTGACGGGGTATGGGCATTTGGCTTGTATCTCTTCTTGGCATGACCGAGCAGCGGGCAAGATGTCCACACCGCGAACGATTCACGACCAACACGCGGATGCTTGTCCACCCCAAAGTGAATGAGAGCTATGCCTGAATTGGTGTTATTCACCTGATGCTAAAACTGGTCAAGATGAAGGGGTCGCGGGGAGCGGACCATGGGGCGTTGGCTTGTCGGTCGAGCCTGATAGCCTGCGACCGGCCACATTAAGGGGCGATGTAATCCTCGCCGGGTTGATTGCACAACCATTTGGTATTTTCGGCCTTGACGCTTTTCGCGCGATACAGCGCCGCATCAGCGGAGCGGAGCAGTGCGGCCGGATCAGCGCAGGTTGTGGGAAAAATCGCAAAGCCGATGCTTGCCGAGGCGTGAATCCGGCCAATGGATTCAAGATCAAACGGGCGGTCTATTTCCGAGGCAAGTCGGGAAAAAAAACATTCAGCATCCTGATGGGCAACCAAATCCTCTAAAATAATCACAAATTCATCACCGCCGAGCCGATGGGCGCAATCGGTCTTTCGCAGCGTGGATTTTATGCGGCCGGCAAGCTGCTGAAGGAACAGGTCGCCCGCGGCGTGGCCAAGGGTATCGTTGATCGGCTTAAAATTGTTGATATCCAGCATGGCCACGGCCAGGGTGGTCTTGCCGCGTTGCGAGCGGGCGACGGCCCGCCGAAGATTTTCATCCATTGTGCCGCGATTGGGCAGACCGGTCAGCACGTCATGGGCGGCAAGCCAGGCCTGCTGCGTCAATTCGGCGTCCAAGCGGTGGCGCAGGTCGATTTCATCCAATGCGTGGCCCAATTGGTCCGCCAGGCGATCCACCAGGGAAAGAATTTCATTATCAAACAGTTCCGCATGGGATGAGATCAGACTTAGAACTCCCCATAAGCGTCCGCCGCGGCGCACCGGCACCGCCGCCACCGATTGTCCCCCGATGGCCACGATGGCATCGCGATTATCCGACAGATTTTCGGCGGATTGAAAGTGATTGGCAAAACACCGGCGGCCCTCGCGCCAGGCAGTGGCCACCAGGCTTAGCGCGTTTTCACTATTAATATTGATATGAACATTTAATAATTGTTCCCGACCGCGCCCCCCCACTGCAATGCGCTCCATCAGGCCGGCTTCGTTCGGGCGGCTGATGGAAATCGTGCTGAACAGGCCGCAATTGGCCAGTTGTTCGGCGGTACCCCGGCAAAGACCGGCTTCATCATGCGCCTGAAGCACTATTTCGCCCTGACCGCTTAAGGATTTATACAGGCTGCCCAGGCGGTCCACGCGGGATTTCATGTCCAGGGAATCCAGAGCGCTTCCCAGAAGCAGCGAACAGTTGCGTACAAGAGACAAAAGGTCTTCATTGAAAAAGTCGGTCTGTTCGGACACCACACTGATGAGCCCCCAGACGGCCCCCGCGCGGCGAATGGGAATGACGGCAATGGATTTGATGTTCCGCGCCGCCGACGACGCATTAAAACCGCTACTGCGCGGGTCGGCCGGGTAGTTGTTGCTGAATTCCAGCGCCTGCGAACGCCACGCGGTTCCGGAAAGGGTCACGGGCGCTTCATGAGTTGAAAACGAAAAGCTATCAAGAACATCCCGCACGTTGCTGCCGGCACCATAATGGTAATGTAAAATACCCTGGTCGTCGGGCCAGCCGATGGCGATAATTGAAAATGGACCGGTGGCAACCAGTGTGTCACAAATTCCCGCGAGAAGCTCCCGCTCGGTAGGCGCGGTCAGGATCAGTTTGGATTCTTCCAGAATGGCGTTGTAAAGGGTATTGAGGCGTTCCAGAGCGGTTTGCTTTACATGCAGCTTGGCGAACAACCGCCGCCGTTCCAGAGTGCGGCCAAGCAGCGCCGCGCTGGTGGCCAGAAGCGTGCTGATGGCATCCTGAAAAACACCTCGTTTGCGGCTGATGACTCCCAGCACGCCCCAGGTTTTGCCTTCACACACGATGGGTATTGCCGCCCAGGCGTTGATATTCAGCTTCCGCGCGATTTCGTGATATGCCCGCGTGCGCGCATCGTGCAGATAATCGTTGCTGATCTGAATTTTGCCGGTGCGCATCACTTCGCGTGAAAGCGTTCCTTCACCCGGACCCGTCACGGATGAAGCGAATGTCTCCATCAGATCCCGTGCGCGGGAGCCAATGGCGTGATGGTAACGAACTTTGCCGTCCGGGTCGGGCCATCCGATTCCCACCAGATCAAAAAGCCCGGTCGCTTGCAGCCGCTGACACACGCCGTCAAACAACTCCGCATCACTGGGCAGTTCAAAGAGTATTTGTTCCTGTTCGACCAGGGCCTGATGCAAGGCGTTTAAGTGCTGAAGTTCCGAGTTGAATCGCCCCATACTTTCCATAGCCAACAGGCGGCGCGATGCGTCGAATAAGGTTTCGATAATCGCACACATCTGGCCGGACATATCCGCATGATGGAATTGCCCGCGGGCCGATCCAAACAGCACCAGAATTATTGAAGAATTGCCGGCCAGAAACAGCGATTTCCAGCCGTGCGCTACCGCAGCCTCTAACCAGACAGGCGACAGGGCCTCGGCGAACCGAACATCGGCCGCCAGATTATCAACAGTTGCAATGTGAAGGGGCGATGCGTCTGAAGCCGCGGGGCCCTGATCAGCCGATTGCGTGTCAGGCTCCGTGGGCATCAATCCGTTAAACCAGCCATCATCCGCCGGAACGCTGGCAAGGAATTCCGACAGGCCCGCCCCCTCCTGTTTTGGTCCGCTGGCGGCCAAGACGCACACGTTCCCGCTGGTGCCTTTCTGATAGACGAAGCCCCCCATCGCGTCGGTATGGGCAATAAGTATTGGCAACGCGGCCGCAAACAGGTCATCGCTGGCTTTTGCAAGCACACAGGTGCGGTAAAGGCTGATTAGAAAATCTGTGTTCATACGCGGATCCAGTTTTTAAACCAGCAAAAAACGCCGGCCAACCTCATGCAACTCCCAGTCATTTCAGGCAAACAAAAGCGCCAATGGCACCCGTACTGGCAGGCCAAGGTCAAAGCAGCTCCGCGAGAGCCTCACGTAGATTATCGGTCAAATGCCGGGGATATATTGAATCAAATAGAAAAGGTGATTTCACCGTAAAACGGTAGATTTATCGATATTTAATCCGCTTTTGGCCCGCGGACGGTCGCCTCAGGGCGGATCGAACATGGGAGCCGGCCAATAGATTGTTGTTTCCAGCCGACCTTTGGCAAGCCACGGCACGCCCAGGCGGCTCGCAGTGGGTCTGCCCACTTTTATCGGGAAGCGAGAATATCGCATAATTATTGATGGGGTGCCGAGGGGAAAGCTTACCTGAAAAGCGTCTTCCTTCTTGCGATGATGACGAAGCGGCCGGGACGCCCGCCCCCCCCGTTTGGCCCGCCCCCCAAGCGTTGCCGCGGCAACACGGATCAGGTGAGAGTGTAGCAGGTGAAAGCAGAGCGACGGGCAGGCCGGGACACCTCTGATAGGCGCAACCCTGT
>JAJZEY010000071.1 GCA_021805585.1 Planctomycetota bacterium | reverse complement strand
CGGAGATGCGCCAAACTATTACTATCCAACCGCACCGGGCGCTTCAAGTCCCGGCACCCAGCCCAATGTGGATACTACCACCGGCGTGCTGCATGATTTTAACACCGGTTCTTCAAGTTCCTATTACCAATACAGCGTTTCCGGCCACGCCAACAGTGTCGGCGGATATTTGTGGGGATCCAATGGCGTGGCACCAGGTGTTTCCCAGGTGGATAATTATTCGGCAAGCTGGTTTGAAACCGATGTCGTGGGCATTTATTATTCCCCCAGCCGCGGCAACTATATCCCCATTGCCACCCTGCATAACGATAAAATAGTGAATCAAAGCTTCCTGAATACTTTCAATTCGGGTACCACCCAGCAGCAGGAATTGACTCAGGAACAGCAATCCAACCTGAATTATGACGCCTACGCAAATTACTACGGAACGCTTTTTGTAACCGCCGTCGGTGATGGCGCTACCACATATTCCAACGGATCATTTTCGCTGGCGGTCAATCCACCGTCCACGGCGTACAACGGAATTTCCGTCAGCGCTTCGGGACTGGCGGCAAATAATTCCACCAACGGGCCTACGCTGACCGGCCTTTCCAGTCCGGACATCATTGCCCCCGGCACGGCTTCCAGCTACACGGCACCGCTGGTTTCCGGTGCGGCCGCCTTGCTGGTTCAGGCGGGAAATCAAATGGGAGACACGTCCGCCACGCAGGTCCAAACGCTTAAAGCTCTCCTGATGAACGGTGCGGATAAGGCGTCCAACTGGGCTCCTTCAGCCGGTAATTCATTAAATCAGAATGTCGGTGCCGGAAGCTTGGATGTTTTTCAAAGTTATCAGAATCTGGAAGCCGGCCAGCACACCGCCAGCGCAATCAACAGCAGCTCAACGCCCATTACCGGTGGTACCGCGGTACCGCTTGAAGGATGGAATTTTGCCACGGCCTCTTCCACAGGCGGCAATGTGAGCCACTATTTGCTTAATTTACCCGCCGGTGCCACCGCCGGCCATCTGACGGCAACCCTTGTATGGAATGCCCAGACTTCGCTTTCTTATTCCCATATATCCGGTACCAGCCTTTACGGTCTGGCCATGCCGTCGGCGTCGTCGCCGGGTGGTGCCAGCGCCTCGCCGGAGGCTTTCAACAGCCTGTATCTGTATCTTTACAACGCCACCACCGGCCAGTTGATAAGCCAGTCCACCAGTACGAATGACAATACACAAACAATTTTTCAATCCATCAGTTCGCTTACGCCCGGCAACAAATATGACCTTGAAGTTTTTGACGCCGGCTATCAGCAATCCACCGCGTCAAGTTTTACGATGAGCACCTCCGATCCATATGCCTTGGCCTGGAATGTGGCGGCCACGCCGGAGCCGGCCGCATTGTTGCTGCTGGCGGTCGGTTTTGTGCCGCTGATTCTGCGCCGTTCGGTTCGCTCGCGTTGAAAACGCGGAAGTTCACCTGGTGCTCTGTCAAGCCCGGGAATCAGGATTGTCAAAGCACTGGCTGGCGATTGCAACCTGGCGTTAAATCAATTAGCGCGGTGCATTGACTTGCACGCGTCGTCCCCGATGCCGGCGGCGGCCGGAAATAACAATTCCCCAAAACAAATGCCGCCTGGCCGATTGATATCAAATGGCCAATAGACTCCGGCACTTAGAACAAAATGCCGCACCCGGCAAAACATAATATCTTCACAAATCGCTATTATTTCCCTTGCGATTTTCTGCTTCACCGTTGCCGGATCATCCGCTACAAAGTGATGTGGGCATCCGTCGGCTTACACGCGTCGAACTGCCGAAAGTGAAAATCAGTGCGGAGATGTGCTCAATCGCCTATGATTACACCATGCGGATCACACCGGTAAATTGGTCCGCGGGAATAGCGCTTGTGGGAGTTATGGCACTGTCGTGGAAGCCGCAGAGCGAAGGGGCCTTTTGGCCTGGCGATTGCCCATTGGCCCGCACCGGAATGAAAAAAAGAGGAGTGCGTGTTGGCGCGAATCAGGGAAATGTTGTGGGGCTTCGGCCCCTCTGAAGTCTTTGATTTTCCAGTGGAGGAACCCTTACGCGCCGAACTTCTGGGCGTTGAACAACTCGAAGAACTCGCGGTTGAAATGGCTTCTTTGCAGAATGCCATTCCCTTTCCCGACCGACAAGACCAGCTGCTTAGTCGGCTCGCGGCCAACGAAAAAGTACTCCTTGCCACCTATACCCTTATTGACCGCGCCGTAGGTGAACGGCAGCATGTGGCACCGGCGGCGGAATGGTTGCTGGACAATTTTTATCTGATCGAAGAACAGATTCTGCTGATCCGTCGGCATCTTCCGCGAAAATACAGCCAGGAACTGCCACGACCCGTCAGCGGCCCCCTGGCCGGGTATCCGCGGGTTTATGGCATTGTATTGGCCCTGATCAGCCATCTGGATGGGCGGATTGATACCGAGGCACTGGGCCGGTTTGTGGTTGCGTATCAGACCCGTGCGCCCCTTCGCCTCGGTGAATTATGGGCCATCCCGATTATGCTGCGGCTGGCCCTGGTGGAGAATTTGCGGCGTGTGGCTTCCCGTATTTATGAGGGAAGGCTTCATCGGAACCTGGCCAACAAATGGGCGGATGAACTTATCGCGGCGGCGGAAACGCGCCCGGACGAAATTATCGTCGTTCTGGCGGCCATGGTGCGCGCCGGACCCAAACTCTCTTCGGCTTTTGTTACCGAATGCGTCCGCCGACTGGAAGGGCAAAGCGCAGCGCTGGGCCTGGCGATGGACTGGCTGGGCCAGACTCTGGCCCGCAATTCGGAAAGCCTGGAACACATGCGGCAACTGGAAAGCCAGCGTCAGGCTGCCGACCGGGTGTCCATTGCCAATTGCATCGGATCTTTGCGGTTTATTGACGCCACCAATTGGCGCAATTTTGTCGAGTCGCAAAGCATTGTGGAAAAAATATTGCGCAGCGAACCTTCGGGCGTCTATCCAACCATGACTTTCCGCAGCCGCGACCAGTATCGCCATCAGGTGGAGCAACTGGGCCGCTGGAGCGGCCGCGAGGAATGGGATATTGCCCGTCAATGCCTGGATATGACCCGCCAGGCCGTGCAGCGCCATGGTGACCATTCGCGCCAGGGACACGTTGGTTTCTTTCTGATTGACCACGGCCGTGAAGCGCTGGAAAAAGCTGTTGATGCACGCGTTCCGCTGTCCGAAAAAGTATATCGGCGGTTCGGGCGGATGCCGCTTTTCATTTATCTCGGATCCATCGGGCTGGTCACATTGTTGTATGCGGCCATCCTGTTTTGGCCGGCGGGTGCCTATCCGTCAACCGCATGGATTGCGATTGCCGCAGGCGGGCTGTTGTTGCTTGCCGGAACTCAACTGGCAACCGCTCTGGTGAACTATTGTTGCACACTTCTGGTGCGGCCCACGGCGCTGCCGCGCCTTGATTTTTCAAGCAGCGTTCCCCAAACGCATCGCACCCTGGTACTTATCCCCACGCTGCTGACCAGCACGCGGGATATTCTGGGGCTGATTGAATCGCTGGAGGTTAAACATCTGGCCAACCAGGATGCGAATATTATTCTCGGGCTGCTGACCGATTTTACCGATGCGCCCCAACAGGTAATGACGGATGATCAGACACTGCTGCGCTGTTGCGTGGAAGGAATCGAACGTCTGAATCAGCGCTACGCCACCGGCGCTGCAAGCGGACCTTTTTATCTGTTTCATCGCCCGCGACTCTGGAATCCGCTGGAGGGCGTATGGATGGGCCGTGAGCGTAAACGCGGAAAAATTACCGATGTAATCGAATTGTTGCGTCGCCAGGATAGCGACGCCTTTCTCTGCACGATCGGTGATCTGTCGGCCCTGACCGGCGTTCGCTACCTTATTTCGCTGGATACGGATACCGAATTACCGCGCGGCGTTGCGGCGGAACTTATCGGGGCCATGGCGCATCCGCTGAATCGACCGGTGTATCACGCGATTACCGGCCTGGTGCGTGAAGGCTATGGCATTCTTCAACCGCGGGTGGCAATCAGTCTGCCGTCGGCCCGGCGATCATGGTATGTGCGACTTTTCGCCCATAATGTCGGCATGGACCCCTATACCCACATGGTGTCGGATGTGTATCAGGACATTTTTCACGAGGGGTCGTTCATCGGGAAAGGCATTCTGGATGTGGAAGCCTTTGATCGCGTTTTCCATGAGCGCTTCCCGGATAATCATATTCTTAGCCATGATTTGCTCGAAGGCTGCCATACACGCTCCGGGCTGATCAGTGATGTCCAGCTTTTCGAAGACCATCCGTGGCATTTTGGTGTCGAATCCATGCGGCGGCATCGCTGGATTCGCGGTGACTGGCAGATTCTGTTCTGGCTTTTTCCATGGGTTAAGGACCGTCAATTGCACTGGCGGCGCAACCGACTTTCCCCGCTTTCGCGATGGAAAATATTGGATAATCTGCGGCGCAGCCTTGTTTCACCGGCTCTGCTGGCCATTGTTCCGCTCGCGGCCGCGGGACTTCTGCCGCACGCCCTTTTATGGCTCGCGGCGGTTCTGGGTGTGCTTCTGATTCCCGCTATTCTGCCCGACGCCATCGGCCTGTTGCGAAAAAGAGCCGATGATTCAATGTCGCTGCATGTCAGGAGCCATCTCCGCGAACTGCTTCGCCATATCATTCAATCGCTTGCAGCGGTCGTGTTTCTTCCGCATGAAGCCCTTCAGAACGTTGACGCAATTGTTCGATCCATGATTCGAATGTGTGTTACTAGACGGAAATTGCTGGAATGGAAAACCAGTTCGGAGGCCCAGGGGGCCGCCCTTCAATCGCCGGGAAGTTTTATCCGGTCGTTGCGCGTATCCCAGGTAACAGGTCTGCTGATGGCGTATCTGGCGGTTGACAGGGGACATGGAATCGCCATGCTGGTTATCAGCTTGCTTCTGTCCATCGCATGGCTTCTGGCCCCTCTGCTGGCCTGGTTGTTAAGCCGCCCGATACCCGACACCTCCTTGGAACTGCCGGCGGGTGAACGGGATTTTATTCGAATGGTCGCACGACGGACCTGGCTGTATTTTGAAACTTTTGTCACCCCGGAAGATCACTTTCTGCCGCCGGATAATTTTCAGGAATATCCACGTGTGGCCACAGCGCATCGCACGTCGCCCACAAATATAGGCCTGGCGCTTCTGGCGAACGTCGCGGCACATGATTTTGGCTGGATTGGCACGGGCACTTTTCTTGACCGCACCCAGGCGACTTTTGAAACCATGGAACGGCTGGACCGTTATCATGGGCATCTGTTTAACTGGTATGACACCCGCACGCTGGAACCGCTCAATCCCCGTTATATCAGCAGTGTGGACAGTGGGAATTTGTCCGGGCATCTGCTGGTATTGTGCGTGGCGCTGCGCGATTTAGCCAATGCTCCGCTGCTTTCTCCCCGCTTTGCCGAAGGCCTGCAAGATACCGTGCTAACCCTTGAACAATCGCTTAAACCCAACCGCTCCGGTGCGAAGCCCTCGGTAACATCGGAAAATGCCCATACATTGTGCCAGCGACTTGCGGAAATCCATCGGCAGCCTCATTCCACGTTGACACAATCAGTCGAATTGCTGGAGGGCGCGATAGATACTTTTCAGGCATTTGAATCCGCCAATTCGATCGACCCGCAAACCGATACGGATGCCATTCTGCATAGCCTGCGAAATCAGCAGCGGACCCTTTTGACGGATCTGGGCGACATCGCGCCATGGCTCGCACCTTACCGGCGGCTGAATAGGCAACCCGGGCAACAATCGGATACGCTGAATCGTGTCGGTCCGGCATTTAATCTGTTCCGGCCGTCGATTGAATTGCTCAATGCCAATCCGCCGCTTGAACAGACGCCCGGTTTATGCCTGAATGCCCTGGAAATTCTGGAATCCGCCTTCCCGGATATTTCCGCAGCGGTCTGTTTGAAGGGTTCGTCAAACGAAGAATCCGCTAACCCCGCCGGCGGGTCCCTTCCGCCGGAAAATATAGGGATCGATCGAATAGTCTTAAAGCCCGTTATGCCCACCGAAGAATCGCTTGAATCTTCTGGTATAGCGCAACTGATAATTGCCCTGCGGCAAACAGCCCAAAATGCCCGCCAGCGATTGGACACCCTGCAAAAGCTGGAAGATAAGAGTCGTCATTTTGCCACCATTGATTTTAGATTTTTATACGATGCCGATCGCAAGCTTATGTCGATCGGATTTAACGTGGCGGACAACACGCGAGATCCGGGGTTTTACGATCTTCTGGCATCCGAGGCCAGACTTACGGCCTATGTGTGCATCGTGCTTGGACAATTGCCGCAGGAGCACTGGTTTACGCTTGGCCGGCAGTTGACCAGTATAGGTGGCGACACGGCGCTTCTTTCCTGGAGCGGGTCGATGTTTGAATACCTGATGCCCCTTCTGGTCATGCCGACCTATCCGACGACTATTCTCCATCAGACCTGCCGTGCCGTGGTGAATCGCAATATGGAATATGGGCACCAGCGCGGCATTCCCTGGGGTATTTCCGAGTCCGGTTATAACGCAACGGACGCTCAAATGAATTATCAGTACAAAGCGTTCGGCGTTCCCGGACTTGGCTTCAAACGTCGGCTTGCCGATGATGTGGTCATCGCGCCCTATGCCTCGGCCATGGCGCTGCTGGTGGCACCGCGGGCCGCAAGCGAAAATCTGCGGGCGCTGACGCGGCAGGGCGTTCTGGGCCGGTACGGGTTTTACGAAGCGGTGGACTACACGCCGTCCCGCCTGCCTGAAGCGGGTGTGCCCGAAATTGTGCGGTCCTTCATGGTGCACCACCAGGGGATGAGCCTGCTGGGTATGCAAGCGTGCCTGCTTGGCCGCCCCATGCAAAGGCGTTTTAGCGCGGATCCTCTTTTGCGCTCCGGCGAATTGCTGCTTCAGGAACGCAGCGTGCGACTTAAACCGGTTTATCCGCACGCCGGGGAAGTCAGTGAATCCCGCCACCCGCCACAGCAGGAAGAACCGGGTTGGCGGTCGTTTAACACCGCACAAACCGTGGTGCCGGAAGTTCATATGGTTTCCAACGGCAGGTATCATCTGATGCTGACCGCCGCCGGTGGATCCCGCTCCACCTGCAATGACATTGCCCTGACCCGCTGGCGTCAGGATTTTACGCGTGACTGCTGGGGCATGTTCTGCTATGTGCGCGAGGGTGACTCGCCGAAATATTGGAGCAATACGCATCAACCAGTGGGGCGCAGACCTTCCATGTACGAAGCCACATTTTCCGAAGGAAGGGTGGAATACCGACGGCGCGATGGTGGTATCGAAACTTTTACACAAGTGGTCGTATCACCGGAAGATGACCTTGAAGTGCGGCGCATTCGCATTTCCAATCGTTCGCGCGGTACCCGACGTATTGAGCTTACCACCTATGCGGAAGTGGTGCTTCAGGCCTTGGGTGCGGACATGGCCCATCCGGCGTTTGGCAATCTGTTTGTGCAAACCGAGGCTCTGCCGGAACATCATGCCCTGCTGGCCACCCGCAGGGCCCGTTCGCGGGAGGAAACACCACCCTGGCTGTTTCATATATTGGCGGTGAACGGTCCAATGGAGGCCACCTGTTCCTGGGAAACCGATCGGCTGAAGTTTCTCGGCCGTGGCCGAACACCGGTCCACCCGCAGGCAATGGATTCGCCGGCGGACTTGTCCAATACCACTGGCGCGGTGCTTGACCCGATTGTCGCGCTTCGCCGGAGCTTCATTCTCCAGCCGGATCAAACGGTGGCGGTCGATCTGGTCCTGGGAATCGCGCCATCAAGGCACGAGGCGATCGCACTGGTCACCCGTTACCATGATCCGCGATGCACGGAACGCGTGCTGGAAATGTCCTGGTCCCACCAGCAGGTTCTGCTGCGGCAGATCAACGCCACCGAGGCCGACGCGCAACTCTTCGGACGTCTCAGCAGCCCGCTGGTATATGCCGGCCCATTATATCGCGGCCCCTTACCTATTATTAAACGAAACCGAGGCGGACAGTCCGGCCTGTGGGGGTTCGGTATTTCAGGTGATCTACCCATTGTGCTTTTGCGCGTGACGGATGGCTCGCATGAGGCGCTTATTCGAAAATTGCTTCAGGCTCACGCCTACTGGCGGCTTAAAGGCATGGCCGTGGATATGCTGATTTGGATTGAAGATACCTCCATCTATCGTCAGGCCATTCAGGACCAGGTTCTGGAGATGATTGCAGCAGGTCCGGAAGCTCGCCTTCTGGATCGTCCCGGTGGAATTTTTATCCGCAGGCCCGACCAGCTCTCCGAGGAAGACCGGTTGCTTATGCTTTCCGCCGCTTCCATGGTATTGACGGATTTAACCGATGATCTGGCCGACCAGATACGGGAGACCGGTGCACGGACCGAAGATTCGGCCCAGCGGCTGGTTCCGGTCACCCGTGGCTGGCCCGAAGAATCGCCCAAACCAGCCGCCGACCGCAAAGACCTGCAGTTCTACAACGGAATCGGCGGCCTTACACCCGATTCCCGCGAATATGTCATGACCATTGCGCCTGACCGGCCCACACCCGCGCCCTGGAGCAATGTCATCGCCAATGAAAATTTCGGCACGGTGGTAACTGAAAGCGGCGGTATGTACACCTGGGCCGTTAATGCCCACGAATTCCGCCTGACCCCGTGGTACAACGATCCGGTGTCCGATGTGTCCGGTGAGGCAATCTATATTCGCGACGATCAGAGTGGCCGCTTCTGGTCGCCTGCCATGTTGCCCGCCGGACAAGCGCCCTGCACGGTCCGCCACGGTTTTGGTTACAGTGTGTTCCAGCGGACCCAACAGCGGATAGAATCAGAGCTTTGGGTATTCGTGGCTGTGGACCAGCCCGTGAAAATCAGCGTTCTGAAGTTGACCAATAAATCCGATAGAAATAGAACCATATCTATATTTGGCTATAGCGAATGGGTTCTTGGTGAACAGCGAAGTGTCAACGCTATGCGCGTTGTCACTGAACTCGATGAACAGACCGGTGCTGTTTTCGCAGGCAATACCTGGAATGGGGACTGGAGCTCCATGGTCGCCTTTATGGATGCCAGTGAATCGAATCGATCAGTCACCGGTGACCGCACTGAATTTCTCGGCCGCAATGGGTCTTTGGAATCGCCGGCGGCACTGAAGGCTTTACGCCTGTCGGGCAATCTGGGTGCGGGCATGGATCCCTGTGCGGCAATTCAATGCACCATTGACTTGCCGCCCGGCGGGCAAAAGGAAATCGTTCTGATTCTTGGTGCCGCGGCCGGCCGGGACGCGGCCCGCGCGCTGGTCAGGCGATTCCGCACCCTTGCGGGCGCGAAGCGGGCTTTGGATGGCGTATGGAAATTCTGGAATCAGACCCTTGGCACCATATATATCGAAACACCGGATCCGTCGCTTAATGCGCTGGCCAACGGCTGGCTGCCTTATCAGGTGCTCTCTTCCCGAATCTGGGCGCGCAGCGGGTTTTATCAGTCTGGCGGAGCCTTTGGTTTCCGTGATCAACTTCAGGATGCCATGGCCGCGGGCATTTGCCAGCCCGCAATCCTGCGCAGCCAGATTCTGCTGGCCGCGGGCCGCCAATTTGTGGATGGCGACGTACAGCACTGGTGGCATCCCCCGCGCGGCAGGGGGGTTCGCACGCGTTTTTCCGATGATTTACTTTGGCTTCCACTGGCGGTGGCACACTACGTGCAAATGACCAATGATACCGGCGTGCTGGATGAACGAATCGCTTTCCTGGAGGGTAGATCGCTGAATCAGGGGGAGGAATCGTGGTATGATTTGCCGCGGAATTCCGACCAAAGCGCATCGCTTTACGAACATTGTCTGCGCGCTATTCAGCGGGCGCTGACATTTGGCCGGCACGGTATTCCGCTGATTGGCGCTGGAGACTGGAACGACGGTTTCAATCGCGTCGGCCTTGGGGGCAAGGGCGAAAGCGTCTGGCTGGCATTTTTTATGCGTTATGTGCTGGCGCAGTTCGAGCCGCTGGCCGCCATGCGGAAGGATCAGTCCGCCGAAGAATTATGTCAATCCATCCGCAGCCGTCTGCTCCAGGCGCTGGAAACCAACTGTTGGGACGGGCAATGGTATCTGCGGGCCTTTTTTGATGATGGCTCGCCACTGGGTTCCCACGCCAACGCCCAGTGCAAGATTGATTCACTTCCACAAAGTTGGGCGATCATCAGTTCCACTGGCTCGCCGGAACGCTGGAAACAGGCACTTGCCGCCGTGGACCAATATCTTATTGATTCAAATCATCAGCTTATCAAACTCTTCGATCCTCCATTTGATCATCCCGCCAACGATCCGGGCTACATTGCCGGCTACGTGCCCGGCGTGCGGGAAAACGGCGGCCAATACACGCACGCGGCCATTTGGGTGATCATCGCCTTTGCACAAGCCGGCATGGCGGACCGGGCCTGGGAATTGTTCTGCATGATCAATCCCCTGCACCACGGCTCAACGGCGGACAAAATGGCCGTCTACCGTGTCGAACCTTATGTCGTCGCTGCCGACGTGTATGCCGCCGGGCCTTATGCGGGCCGCGGCGGCTGGACCTGGTATACCGGATCGGCCGGATGGATGTACCGGCTGATTATCGAAACATTTATCGGCCTGCGCCGCAATGCGGATATGCTCTGGTTTGCGCCCTCTCTGCCATCCGCCTGGAAAACGTTCCGCATTCATTTCCGTTATTTTGAAACGTTCTATCACATTACATTCAGCGGCGGCGGAATCAAAGTGCTGCGGGTGACGCTGGATGGCCAGGTCGTGGCGGATGGCATTGTCCGGCTGGCCAACGACCGACGCGAACACAAGATGGAACTGGAAATCGGCCCGGCGGCATAGTGGCGTATGCGCATAAATGATGCGTACGGATTCG
>JAJZEY010000233.1 GCA_021805585.1 Planctomycetota bacterium | reverse complement strand
AGTATTTTGGCTGCGGTTGACCCCCAATCACTGTCCACCACAGCCGTAAGCATTGCCATTGGAAGCGTGACCGGCACCGATCAATGGGCGATTTCCGCATCAAACACATTGGGTGTTATCGGAAATCGGCTTCTGCAATCGGGGGGCCAGAATGGAAATACCGGATTTGGCTACCCGACTCCGGTCGCGCTCTCGACGTTCACCACCGACAAATACCTGACTATAAGTGCGCTGGGCAGTGGATCGCTTTATTGTGACAGTTCGACAAGCAGCGTATTACTGGATTCGATGACCATGACGTTCACCCCCAACCCCAACCCCATTCCCGCCGGACCGTCGGTGCCGGTCCCGGCTTCCGCCGGCCTGCTGGGCATTGGCGGGCTGGCCCTGATTCCGATGCTGCTTCGCCGCCGCAAAATCAGCGTGTGATTCGCGCGATTCAATTTAATTCAAATTCAGTGCGAGCCGGTTTTCCCTGGAAAGCCGGCTCGCCTTTTTTTACCGCGGACGAAAACAGGGCGGCGTTTTTGTATCAATCCGCAACCCGGAAGTTCCATGCAGGCTGCTGAAATTGGGACTGCTCTTACATCCGCGGCCTCCGGCCGGTCAGAGCGATACTGCCAAAGGTTTGTCATCCGGGCGATTGTTTCAGCGGGCTGGTTGAATGATTCTTCCGCCAAGTTCCAATTTTTAATTGTTCCTTGCCCGATAAAAATACCATTCGCGTCGCGTGAAGCCGTTTGGCATGCCTTATAATTGTTATGATAGTAATATATTTAAATGTAATAATTGTAATTGTTTTGACTTTTGTGATTCCCTGATGTACACTTCTTCCGCTGGCAAATGTTGTCGGTATAAACCCAGTGCTGGTGCGGCCCGTCCCCGGTGGTAGTACTTGGGGCACCTGCAACCAAAGCGGTGCTGGTGGGTCAATCCGGAGAGAGAGAGAAGACACTTCTCCCCGATTGATGCGATTATTTTGTTTGTGAATGAATCACCTGTTGCGAATTTAGCCCGAATTTGCCCAAGGTGAAGAATTCGGATTTTTTTCCAGCCACGTTTTCGTGGACCGACTGGTGCGCCGTGGTTTGGGAAGTACTTTAACTTGGCGACATTATCGTCGCGCATGACAAGGATTTCGATCCATGATGAATACGACCCGATTTGGAAATGTCCAGGCCGCCGCCGTGCTGGCCGCTATGGGCCTATTGGCGGCCGCCGCTCCCGACGTACATGCCGGTTCGGTTACCGCAACCTGGAACTTTACAACTGGATCAAACGCGACACTCGGCACCAGTCAGGTGTTTAACAGTGTCAATGCGCCCAATTCGGTTAATCCAATCGGCGTGACCGCTTATGGATTCAACGGCCAGGCGCAAATCACCACAACCACAACCGATGCGGCCGGCGGTGGTGACAATGACGTGACCAATTCCCAGGTCACATCCCAGTCTGTTACGCCATTTGACCTTTACAGCAAATACAATGGCGCGGGGAATGACGAGACAGGCCTTGGCCTGGCCGATGGCGGCGGCAATTTCAACGAAATTGACAACATCATCACCAACAGTTCTTCCAACGGGAACGAAGATCCGACGATCACGTCAACCCATAACACCTATTTCATTCAGATTGATATGACTCCGCTTCTGACCGCGGTTGGTTCCAGCGGCTTGTCCGACACGATATCGCTGATTATTGGCAGCGTGACACCGCCGGATGGATGGGAAGTTTCCGCATCCGCGACACAGGGGGCGCTGGGCACCGCAATTCAATCCGGCGGCGAAGGCAGCAATGCTTTTGCGTATCCGAACGCCATTGCTCTGTCCACGTTCAGCACAAATAAATATCTGACCATCAGTGCGACTGAAGCAGGTTCGTCAGGCAGCAATTCCATCAGCAGTGTGCTGTTGGATTCCATGAGCCTGCAGTTTACGCCAGGCAATCCCACGCAGCCTGCCGGCCCATCCACCCCGGTGCCGGCCAGTGCCGGCCTGCTGGCGGTTGGCGGTCTGGCTCTGGTACCGATGCTGCTTCGCCGCCGCAAAATGACGATCTGATTCTCATTTGGATAACCTGCGGATAACGTTTGCGGCCGGGATTTTGATTGCAAAATCCCGGCCGCTATTTTTTGAATTGCAACGCGCGTCGGCTATTTCTTCGTCGGCTTCGGCTTGGCCGCTAAAATAAGCGGACGCCCCCATGGCCAATGCCGTGTGATGAATTTATCGGCGATTGCATCGCGCTGCCGCATCAATGGAATAATGGCCATTGGAGACGCCGGAACTCCGATCAGTTGAATCGGAACTGTGCGCAGTTTCCTTCCCCGCATAACCAGTAGATTCACGGTTGCTCCTGGTGGATAGGCACCCAGCATCAGGGGAAAGGTGTACGCATTTGCACCGTGTGGAAACGGATTTGAATTCAACGCAAGAATAATATCGCCGCTCTGTAAAACGCGGCCCGCCGGAAAACCAGGCAGCACCGAAATCACCTGAGCCGCATTTAACCGAACGCTTTTCTTGTGAATGATCAGCGTCAGGTGCCGCGGAAAAAAGTTGATGCCAATCAGTGGTCGCGGACCGGCAACAAATTCCATATGGGATAACAAGTCCTGAAGGCGGATCCGCAGCAGCCGAGCCTTCTGTTCCATGTTGTCGGTCTGCCGGAGCTTGAAAACCAACCGGGAAAAAGTCGATTTTTTATTCCGCAACAGCCAACGCTGGGCATCTGAACGCACACGCCAGCGGTCAGATGCAAGCTGGCCGATGGCCCGACTCGTGTTTTCTTTCGGCTTGGCCGCGGTTGCAAAATGCGGGTTCAGACCTGCTATAGCAAACCGCGTCAGCAGGCAAAAACAGACCAACCCCACGCCGCCGGATAGCCGCGGCCTGCCGGTTGGTTGGCATTGGGGGATCGTTTTCATTTCATAAATTCAAGCCTTGGGCTTGGTAAGTGATTGCAATGCCGAAAGGGCATCGTCCGCTGGAATATGCTCATGATCCAGTTCTTCAGCCACAGGCAGGTCATCTTTTGGTTCAATATCAACGGTTCCGGAGTCTTCGGATTGGTTTCGGCTGCGATCGGAAATTTCCTCACCCAGAATGGTGCGCACCGGCTTAATTTGTGTCGGTTCGCCATCAATTACTACCGTAAATGTCACCGGTCCAATGCGAATATGATCCCCAGGCATTAGTGGCTGGTCCACGGTCACGCGCTGATTGTTGTGATATGTTCCATTGGAACTGCCGGCATCTTTTAACAACGCGGTGTTGTCCTCAATTGCAATTTCGCAATGATGCCGCGAAATGGTTCCCAGCGGAACCTGAAGTTCGCAATCGTCGCCACGTCCAATAACCGTTTTGGTACGGTGAATGGGAAATTCGCGGCGTTGACCATCTTCCTTGAAGACCACAAGAATCAGATCCATGATATTACCTCCGGCATAAAAACTGCGGTTATGCAATACTGCGTCGAACCGTTCCGGGAAACCGGTACGGAGCGATGCACTGAAACTCAAAACTCTGACCCTCTGATGAATATATCGTACAATAATGCCCTTGAGGTCGCAAAAAATATGACAGAAAGAATAAAATTAACCGTTGTGCCCATTCCAGGCGGCGGCACGTCCCTTCCGCAGGAAAAATTTTTCGACTTGCCGTCCGCTAACGGGCTGGATAAGAATTCAGAAGTTCATGCGATTTATATGCACGTGCCGTTTTGCACAACCAAGTGTCATTATTGCGATTTTTATTCCTTGGCCGGTCATTTAGACCAAATTCCGCGATTTTTGGCCGCGATTGAACGGGAAATGCAACTGCAAACGGCACATTTTAGTACACCATATCCTGAAACGATTTTCATTGGTGGCGGAACGCCAACTCTTTTGCCGCCGGACGCTTTGGCCGAATTGCTGGCAATGTTACGTAAATCAATTAAAATAGATCGTGTAAGCGAATTTACAACCGAAGCCAATCCCAACACGTTCGACCAGACCCGTGCGGAAATTTTGGCCCAGGCGGGTGTAAATCGCATCAGCTTCGGTGCGCAATCGTTTCATTTAAATGAACTTAGGACACTTCAACGCGATCATGACCCGGAAAGTGTGCCATGGGCTGTAAGCTGGGCACAAAAAGCCGGCATTTCGAACATCAATATTGACCTTATTTTTGGAATTCCAGGTCAAACGCTCGGCTCATTACGCCAAAGCCTTCATCGGGCGCTGGAACTTGGGCCGGCTCATATTTCCTGTTACAGCCTGGTATATGAGCCTAATACACCAATGACCGCCCGGCTGAAGAGCGGGCAAATTACCCCCATGGACGAGAATCTGGAATTGGAAATGTTTGACATGGTGCGCGACATGCTGGCCGCCGCCGGGCTGAATCGCTATGAAGTTTCCAATTTTGCCCGGCCCGGTTTTGAATGTCGGCACAATTTAAATTATTGGCGCGGCCAAAACTATCTGGCGTGGGGACCCGCCGCGGCAGGGCACCATTCCGGATACCGCTGGAAGAATGTGCCAAGTCTTATGCGTTATGCCGACGCACTGCTTGCCGAGCCGGCGCGCCTGCCGATTACACAAATGGAAAGGCTGATTGGCGCGGCACGCTGGGGCGAACGGGCCATGCTGGCGTTGCGGCTGAACGAAGGATTGAATCTTCAAGCCTTTGGGCGGACAACCGGGCTGGACGCGGTGGAAATTCTTGCCGGTGTTTTAAAAAAATACGACGGACTCGGCCTGTTGGAGCTGACGAATTCCCGATTGCGCCTGACCGCGCGGGCCTTGACCGTATCCGATACGATCATGGGGGATGTACTGGCCGCGTTTGAAGTTTACGCGGCCGGTCAAAGACAGCCTTCTTAATCAGACAAAAACTTGCCACCAGCCGGTGAACGGCAAATGGCCTGTTCCGCAGTGGACGGGTATCATCAATCGGGCGGCGGGCCGCCGCGAAAAGAAAAGCTGTATGGAGAAAAAATGAAAAAGGCCAGTTTGCTTACCATATTTCTGATTGTGTTTATTGATCTGGTTGGTTTTGGCATTGTGCTGCCCAATTTGCAGTTGTACGGCCAGCAATATGGCATAAACAATTATTTTTATCTGACGTTGATCGGGGCGACCTATTCGTTTTTCCAATTTATCTTCGCACCGGTGCTGGGCAAATGGTCGGACCATATCGGTCGCCGACCGGTACTGCTGATAAGCCAATTGGGTACGCTGGCGGGCTTTCTGATTTTATTTGCCGCCAACGCATTCCGCGGGCAGGCCCTGGGAATAATTCTGATTTTTTTATCCCGCATGATTGATGGCATAAGCGGAGGAAATATTTCCACAGCCAATGCCTATATTGCGGACATCACCACGCCCGAAAACCGGGCCAAGGGTATGGGCATGATAGGCGCTGCATTCGGCCTGGGTTTTGTGTGCGGGCCGCTGATCGGGGCGGGAGTCAGCAAATTTCTGGGCCTGCAATATGTGCCGCTGGCCGCGTCCGTCTTTACCATTGCGGCTCTTCTGATGACGTGGTTTACTTTGCCTGAATCGCGCCTCCCCAATGCGGCGAAAAACGATGCCGCCGCCCGGCGTTTTTCGTTCCGCGGTTTGCGGCATTCCCTGGTCCGGCCCATCATCGGGCCGCTGATTCTGCTGTTTTTCGTAAATGGGTTCGCCTTTGCCGGAATGGAACAAACGTTAAGCCTGCTGATTCAAAATCGCCTGTATCCGATGCAGCCGGTCGCTGCACCCGTTCCCAAACAGCCGGACGCCAATCTTACGACCGGCGCTTTTTCCAATTCGCCCCAGGCGGTCGCCTTCCGCAAGAAGCAGGACAGCCGGGCGTCGGAGGCATCCGGAGTTTTGTTTGGTGCGATTGGTGTGATGATTGTTCTGATTCAAGGTGGCATGATCGGTCGGCTGACCAAAAAATATGGTGAACTGAAACTGGCCATCACCGGCCCCATCATTATTTCCGCCGGTCTGGTGCTGATTGGCCTGCCTGTGCACTGGGCGTGGAAATGGACGGGATTTTTAAGCGGCGGTCTGCTGTTGGCCATTGGCAGCGGCATATTCAATCCGGCCATGCAAAGCCTGATCAGCCGACATTGCAATGCCGATGAGCAGGGCGAAGTGCTGGGCGCGAATCAGGGCATGGCCAGCCTGGCGCGCTGTGCCGGGCCGATTCTGGCGGGCCTGCTGTTTGAATATCTGTTTCCGGCATCGCCCTATTACGTATCCGCGGCGCTTTGTCTGGCGGTGACTCTGATGGTGGTTGTGAATCGGGCAAAATTCAGCCTGCCTGCGCCGGGCGTTGCGGAACTCCAAGCTTCGTCCCAACCCAGATAGCCACGCCAAAACCGCAAAACCAGCCGATTGTTCCGCCGGCGATAATATCGGAATAAAAGTGCGCCTGCATGACCACGCGGGAAAACGCCGTCAGCCATGCCACCATTAAAAACAGCCATTTGCCGCGCGGCGATAAATATGTCAGTGCCGCGGCCATTGCAAACGCGACCACCGCATGACCGCTGGGAAAGCTTAAATCTTTTTGGGTATGCAGGCCGCGGCCGAATATCCACACATTTAATCCATCATTCAAATGACCGCCGGGCAACATTCCAATGGGTCGGATGCGTCCGCACAGACTTTTAAAAAACTCCGATACCGCGCCGGCACCCAGAATGCTTCCCAGCACAATCGCACCGCCGCGCCAGCGGGCCGGGTCGTATACCGCTACCAGCAGCATGATGAACAGAACTTCAGCCGGAACGCCGACATCGCGCAGGGCCCGCCAGGTTGATTCCATGTGATGATACAGTTGGGAATGAAACAGGGGGGGAGTGGTTCGCCACCAGGGGGCATGCGGATGGGTTGCCGGATTTAATTTCACCGCGGCCCAACTGTAGGGTTGCTGATCGCCCATGAGCCAGCGCGTGGCCCGCCAAAGCGTGGTATCCAGGCGGGCGTTGAAACTCAACAGGCAGACCAGTACCGTTGCAACCAGGGTAAGAATGGTCAGGTTCTTCCGCATGGGAGCCACTGAGCCGACCCGCAGGGAAGAAGATTTTACCGATGCTTTTTCACCGTCAATGTTCATGGAAGACGTTTATACCAGCGCACGGCTGGGATTTGAACCTTACGATCTTTTTTGATCCCGGAGTGGCACCATAAAACCGGCGGAAAATTTCCGACCGTGGCTACAGATGCGCCAATCCTGATGGACAGATTGCCGGACAGGTCAACAAGGCCGATAGAATCGCCTCCCGGCGATTTGTCTTGCGGGTCGCCTGTCTATAGCATCATGCGGTAAACTATTCCCGGATTTTGGATCAATTGGCGCAAAGCCGGTTTCCGGAAAGCACGGGCAAGCTGTATGGAGATGGCCAATGAATGGCAATGACGGTACGGGTGTTAAACGCGAACACATGGATCCATCGCACAAGGCTCTGGAAATTAATCTGGACCGTCGGCGCTACGGCACGTTTGCTGAAATTGGTGCCGGTCAGGAAGTTGTCCGCTGGTTCTTCCGCGCTGGCGGCGCTTCAGGCACCATCGCCAAAAGCATCAGCGCTTATGATATGTCCGTCAGCGATGCGATTTACGGAAAATCCGAGCGGTATGTGAGCCGGTCGCGACTTCAGTCCATGCTGGATTACGAGCACAAACTGAATTTAAGCCGCCTGAATGAATCGCGTGGCGACACCACTGCCTTTTTCGCGTTTGCCAACACGGTGGCGGCACGCGGGTTCAATTCCACCCGCGAAGGGCATGGTTGGATGGGCGTAAAATTTCAGGCCCATCCGCGCGATCAGGACAGTCAGATCATCCTGCATGTCCGCATGTTGGACCGCGAAAATTCGCAACAGCAGGAAGCTCTGGGCATTGTGGGTGTGAATCTGCTGTATGGGGCTTTTTTTCTGCACTATGAACCGGAGTTGCTGCTTAAGTCACTGCTGGACGGACTTTCGCTTGACCGTATTGAAATTGACATGATTGAATTCACCGGAATTGAATTCCGCCATGTGGATAACCGCATCATGAGCCTGCGCCTGGTGGAACTTGGTTTAAGCGACTCGGCTATGTTCGGCCCTTCGGGGGAAGTGCTTCAACCCTCTGAAATTCTGCATAATAAGCCGATTCTGGTGGAGCGCGGAAGCTTTCGGCCCGTCACCCATGTCAACCTGGATATGTTGCGCTGTGCGCGCGAAAAATTCGCGCAGGTGGCCGGAGCCGGCGTCGGTGAGCCGGTTGAATTAATGGAAATTACCATGCGTAACCTTAAGGCAAGCGGCGCGGATATAGATCTGCGTGATTTTCTGGCCAGGGCGGACATCCTGTGCGCCTGTGGAAAAACCGTCCTTATATCGGATTTCTTTGAATTTTACCGGCTGGCCGCCTGCCTGGCCCGCTATACCAAAATGCCGCTGGGACTGGTTATGGGGGCTGCAAGTCTGCTGGAATTATTTGACGAAAAATACTACGCGGACCTGGAAGGCGGAATTCTTGAATCGCTCGGTCGCCTGTTTAAAAATGAACATAAACTCTACGTTTATCCCTATCTGAATGCGGAAAAAAGTATAGTGACCGCCCAGACGCTGGGTATAAAGCCCGAACTTGGCAAACTCTACGGCTATCTTCTGGAGCGCGGATTCATTCAGCAGATGGATAACTACAGGCCGGAATACCTGAGCATTTTTTCGCGCGATGTCTTGGGGAAAATTAAGATCGGTGATGATTCCTGGAAAACCATGGTGCCGGAAAATGTTTCTGAAATGATTCAAAAACGCGGCTTTTTTGGTTATCGACCGAAGTGATTCAGCGTCCCGGAAACCAGCCTTGCCCGTGTTTTGCCGCATAGGGGTCCGGGTAACGGACAGGAATTTAATTCGCACGCGCCCGCGATGGCCCCTGGCGGCCGGCTGGTCATGTTAAACACATTCTGTTTCAGGATTGGACATTTATGAAAAGCCTGTCCCCGGTCTTAAATCTGTTAATTGTGCTGCTGGCCGCGGCCATCATTGTGGTGGCCTCCGTGGCGTTGGTCCGCCTGGCGCGGCATGCCGCGATGGGCCGATCCGCAAATGGGGTTTATAACGTGCGAAACTTCGGTGCCATGGGCAACGCGGTCCATCCGGATGCCGCGGCCATTAACCGCGCGATAAGTGCCTGCTCCGGTTACGGGGGAGGAACCGTGCTGATTCCGCCGGGCAAATACCTTTGCGGTACCGTGCTCCTGAAAAGCAATGTTACACTGCATCTGCAAAAAGGGGCGGAAATATTCGGTTCGCCGCATTTGACCGACTATGCCAAGGTCGATCCGTTTGTCGATGGGGACGGCCAGTCTTTTGGTTATTGTCTGATTGGCGCCGCCGGGGCGCGAAACATCGGCATTACCGGCCACGGCACGGTCAATGGCGACGGCGTGGGCTTCAACGGCGACCGCCCGTTTCTGGTCCGCCTGGCCGATTGCCGGGGTGTGACCGTTCGGAATGTCCGCTTGACCCAATCCGCCGCCTGGGGATTAAACCTTTACCATTGCCGGACCGTTCTTGTTAGTCATGTAACTATTTATAATCATGCAAATTATAACAACGACGGAATCGATATTGACTCTTCCGAGCTGGTCCGCATTGTGCACTGCAACATCAATTCCGAAGATGACTGCATCTGCTTCAAAACCACCACCCGCGCGCCGTGTTGCCACATTCGCGTACGCGATTGCCGCCTGAGCAGTCTGTGTGCGGCGGTCAAGTTCGGCAGCGAATCGCGCGGGACTTTCAGCGATATTCATGTCCGCGACTGCCACGCGTATGACACCCGTCTGGGTGGAATTAAAATTCTGTGCATGGATGGCGGCCATATTCACAATGTCCGGTTTGATAACTTTTCCATGCGAAATGTGGATATGCCCATATTCATTCGCTTGGGGGCGCGGCTCGGTACTTTTCATCCGGGACAGAAGCCGGAAAAGCCCGGCAGTATCAGCAATATCGTCATCCGCAATGTCACCGCAACCGCCTGCAACCAGGGGCATCTGCTGTTTCCCACCGGCATTTTTATAACCGGTATTCCCCAAGACAAGATCGGCAGCGTGGTCCTGGACAATGTTCAGATGACGCTGACCGGCGGGGCGGCCGCATCCGATGCCCATGTCCATGTCCCGGAAGTTATAAGCGAATTTCCCGATTTTTATCTGTTTTCAAAATATTTTCCCGCCTATGGCATGTTTGCAAGGCATGTCCGCAACCTGCGGCTCAATCATGTGGATTTTCACCTGGAATTGCCGGATGGCCGTCCGGCAATTGTCTGTCAGGATGTTTCCCATGTGGTCTGGAATCAGGCACCGGCACCGGTATTTCAAACCATTCCTCCCGCCGCCCACCAATAATCTGGTGAATACGAAAAGGCGACATCCTCCGATCCTGCGCCCGGTGCTCCGTTAATCCTGATTTGCAGGCATCACAGAGCACTGACATTAAAACCAATTCCACAGTCTGTTTTCAAATCTGAAATCCGAAATCTGAAATTGTAAATCCAATACCGCTCCCGTTCGGGTCGCTTCGTGCCTCTTTGTGGTGAAAATGTTCATCCAGTGCGACCAAGATAATTGCTCCGCGCACAATTGAATTAAGGAAATTCAATCCGTGCGCGGGCACAATCTGCCAGCCGCCTGAGGCATGCGCCGACCTTCCGGGCCGGATACCTTTGCCAGCAGCATATGCATTTGGCGAGCCATGGCGGGGATCGAAGGTAGTTCAACCTGGCTTTTAGCCGGGCGGAGGTTGGGGTAATTGTAAGGGCGGAAATTGGCACACCGCATTTCCTTTGGCACGCGTAACACCGAAAGGCGGCTAAATCCGGCGGCCTCCCTCCAGCGAGTTATTCATTTTTGTTGCGTTCTGAAATTGCGAATTCCGCGTGATCCGGTGCGTCAGTGAAACCGTCTGTGTCTTATGAACTGAAAGGAGTTCATCATGGAATGATCCGTTAGCCATGTAGCCAACCGG
>JAJZEY010000613.1 GCA_021805585.1 Planctomycetota bacterium | reverse complement strand
TTCTGCTGGCCCGGCGTGTGGTAACCTGGAACACCTATGGCAATAAGAATGTATGGAATAACCCGGCAATGGCTGCGGAAAAAGCCCGATTCAAAAAAGTGTGGAAAGGCAATTATTTTACGGTTTGGGCCAGAAAGTAATTCTTTGTAGGAGGCTGGCCTAAGTGGTCCGGATGGGCGGATGGTAAAAAAGCTCCACGATCCGCGCCCCCGGGCCAGCCCTGATCGTTCCGCGAAACAGTCGGTTCGCATGCCGCGGTGGCGGACCAGTCGCTATGCCGCGGGATTGCAGCGTTCACCAAACCGGGCGAAGCGGACAAATGCGCTGCATTATCGTACCCACCTGAACGGTCGACGTTCTCACATCCGATAACTAGATAAACAGCCATCGCGGCCTTATGGAACCATGTTTTTAAGACGCGGATTTCAACGATCTCCGACAAGGGCCAACTTGTCGGGAATGGCTCATTGGAAAAGCCAGTTCGGCCGAATACTTGAATAGATGCTTTGCCGGAATAAATCCGCGACTGTTTCCGAGGGCAGCCCGGTAGAGCGCCCATGAGGACCTGCGAGAGGAGGCCTGACTGCTGCTCTAAAAAGAAGTGCAGGCTTCAATGCATGGTCGTCAGAACAGGAGTCCTCACATGATCACGCTTACTGAATCCAAAGGTCTTAATTCCGCACAGAACCATCAGCCAGGCAATGGCCGCCGTCGATACGGGTTTAGTATGAGTGAGCTGCTGGTGGTGATGGCGGTTATCGCGATTCTGGTGAGTCTGGTGATAGGGTCTCTGGGACGAGCTAGAGAGTTGTCGCGAATTGCGGTCTGTCTGTCAAATTTGCACCAGATGGCTCTGGCCGCCAACGAATTCGCGTCGCGGAACCACGGTGCGATGCCATCAGATAACTTTACCCTGAACGGCACATGGGTCCGTGAACTCGCTCCTTATTACAACAACGTAGCCACAACGACTATCTGCCCGGATGCCGCGATACCTTCGGGCGGCGTGGGAACGGCGGGTTTGGCCTGGGGAGCCATTAATATGAGTGGACCGCCTTATTCCCCAGGTTACCCATGGCTGGCCGGTGCCATCGCCAGCTATGGCCTTAACAACAATGTCAGCCCGGCATCGAATTTCGGCGCGTTGGCTTCGATGGGAACGGCAACGGTCGGCGGCAGCGACACATTCACGGGCAATGTTCTTTCCGCCAGCAATATAACGGGTATCGGAAGTTCATCAGTTCAGGGAAATGTGATTGCCGGTGGAACAGTCACGACCGACGGGAACACTGGAATCACCGGATCCGTCTCCCAGAATGTTCAGGGACTAAGTCCGCCCGATGTGGCGACGATATTTGCCCAGCTAGAGGCAGCGAGTCAACCGTGGCCCGCATCAAGTGGTAACCTTGATTTTTCGACCCATCCGGTGCAAATCGTTAATGGAAATTTCTCGCCCAGCGGACAGATGACCGTCACTGGATCGGGCACCCTTCTGGTAACCGGCAATGTGGACGTGACCGGCCAATTTCCATCCAACCATACGGGCGGAAGTGTCAATATGAATATTGTGTGTCTGGGCAGCGTGCAGTTCCACGGACAGACCAGCATCAACGGCTCCATTTACGCCGCCGGTAGCGTGACCTTTAATGACGGCTATTTTCTTCATGGAATGATTGTCACCAACAGCACGTTTACCGATCGGGGCAACGGGACAATTATTCAAGGTCCCGCACCATCGTTCGACCCGCGCCTGGACCAGGGAATATTGCAGCCGGGCCAGCCGTTGTTTGCCGATGCCATCTGGGTGGATGCAACGCCACAATCCGGGGATATGGTCCCGCAGAATTTAAATTTGGGTAATGACACGCTGGCGAACACCGACGAAATGGGAATATTCTGCGTGAACCGGCATTTGAATCAGGTCAATGTGGTGAATACCGACGGCTCGGCACACACCATTCCGCTGGCGCAGCTTTGGCAGTTAAACTGGTCGGCCAATTTTGCGCCCCGTACGGTTATGGTTCAGCAGTCGTGGTGATGGGCCGGACCTCCAAGTTTCTACAATCCAACCGGAGCAGGAACCTAAGAAGCGAGCGCCGGTCCCGCGCTTTTTGACTTGTCGCTTTAATAAGGTGCCGAGCTGGGGTCACGCCGCGGAAGGCCGGCTTGAATCGCGGGCGGCCATTGTTTCGACGGCTTCATGTTTTTGGCACAGCAACAATACATCAAACGGCCAAGGAGGCCGATTTATCAGGGCGTTCTGATTCGCCTGGCGGTCCGCGGGCTTGTGCATTCTTAGTTTCCGGATAAGAACAGGCAAAGAGAGTTATTGAAAAGCGGGTGCGCCTGCTTTTGTTGGGATTTGCCAAACTGCATGCAAGCCGGCTATTTGGGCTTAAATGTCGATGCGCATCTGCCAGTCTCAAACGGCTGATTCTGATACGTTGATACGGTCCTTCGGGACGCTCCCACGCGTGTGCCAGCCGGTACGCCAGCGATTTTTCAGTTCCCGATAAAAACAGGCACACCCGGCATGGTGGAAAATTATGCCGCTGTTTGAAATAGCGGGCAAATGGGCTGTTGAATCGTTCCGCAGGCAAAGGGTATGGCCGCCACGCATCAATCGGCGGTTTGTTTTAGCAGGAGCTTGGCGGCCTGTCTTTCTTTTTCAGGTTTTCCGCCGGGCGGTTGACGTTTTGGCGCATTCTTGCCACCATTCCATATGGCCCCAGGCCCCTGATAAGACCGCCTGCGGGTATTGCGGGCACCGGGCCGTCCGAAACCCTTTGACAAGGAGCGATGCGATGACGGGCAAATCGGCCAAATCAGCTCAATCCAACCGCGGTAAGCCTGATGCGCAGGCGAAAAATGCCGGCGTGACAAAAACGCCGAAGGTTTCACACCTTATTCAACCGGCGCAAATGGGACTGGAAGAATGGCAGGTCGCCTTGCGCCGACAGTACGGACAGGCACAAATTTTCGGCCTGCGGAACACTGGGAGTCAAAAAGTCTTTTCGGATTTTCAGGTGTCGAATCCGACCACCCACGGAAGCTATCGCGTGGCGATACGCGGGGAACAGCTCGGCGAGAATTTCTGTTCCTGTCCGGACTTCATCACCAACACGCTGGGCACTTGTAAACACATTGAATTCACATTGCAGACTCTCCGGCAGCAGCCCGGCGGCAAAGCCGCACTTAAACAGGGCTTTGCGCGGCCTTACAGCTCTGTATACCTTCGTTATGGTGCAAAACGTGAAGTGCGCTTTCGCGCCGGCACGGAATGTCCAGAAAAGCTGCGGCAAGCCGCGGCCCATTATTTTGATGCCGCCGGCACGATGCTGCCCGGCACCGCGGACGATGTGGAAACACTGGTTGCGGCCGCGGCCCAATGTGAACATGACCTGCGATGCTATCCGGACGCGATGGATTTTCTGGCCCAAAAGCGCGACGCGGCGTTGCGCGATCGGGTACTTGGCGAGCTGTATAAACAGGGCGCGGACAGCCCGGCTATGGACAAACTGCTGCGCGTACCGATGTATCCGTATCAGAAGGCGGGGGCACTATTCGCGGCGCGGGCGGGTCGCTGTTTAATAGGCGATGAAATGGGGCTGGGTAAAACCGTTCAAGCCATTGCGGCGGCGGAAATTATGGCGCAGCATTTTGGCGTGCAGCGCGTGCTGATTATTTGTCCGACCTCCTTAAAACACCAGTGGGCACGGGAAATTGATAAATTCTGCAAGCGGTCGACCGGCGTCATTGGCGGCTTGCGTACCCGCCGGGAAAAATGCTTTGAAACGGACACTTTTTATAAGGTCACGAACTATGACACCATCCGTCGGGACATGGACCTTATTGAAAAATGGTCGCCGGACATGGTCATTCTGGATGAAGCACAGCGTATCAAGAACTGGAACACCATTGCCGCCCGCTGTGTCAAACGGATTCAATCGCCTTATGCCATTGTTCTGACCGGCACTCCGCTGGAAAACAGGCTGGAGGAGCTTGTTTCCGTAGTGCAGTTTGTGGACCGGCATCGATTCGGGCCGACGTTTCAATTTCTGCGGAAGCATCAACTCCACGACCCGGAAACCGGTCGGGTGATTGGATATAGATGTCTTGACACGATTGGCCAAACGCTTGAGCCGATTCTTATTCGGCGCAGGAAATCGGCCGTTCTTAAAGATCTGCCCGAACGGATTGATAACAACTTTTTCGTGCCGATGACGCCCCAGCAGGCCAATCATCATGAGGAAAATCGGCAGACGGTCGCCCGCATCGTGCTTAAATGGCGGCAAACACGCTATATTTCAGAGGCCGACCGCCGGCGCCTGCTGATTGCGCTGCAAAACATGCGTATGAGCTGCGACAGCACGTATCTGCTGGACCACGAAAGCGACTTTGGATTCAAGGCCGATGAACTGACCACGCTGATTGATGAGTTGTTCGAACGCCCGGACGAAAAAGTGGTGATCTTCAGCCAGTGGCTTCGCATGCACGAATTGCTGGTGCGGCGTATTAAGGACCGGGCATGGGACCACGTTCTTTTTCATGGCGGGGTGCCGGGCGACCAGCGCGGCGCTCTGGTGGACCGGTTCCGTGAAGACAAGAAATGCCGTGCATTTCTGGCGACGGACGCCGGCGGCGTCGGATTAAATCTGCAGCATTCGGCCGCGGTGGTGGTGAATGTGGATTTGCCATGGAACCCGGCGGTGCTGGAACAGCGCATCGGCCGCGTGCATCGGCTGGGCCAGCGTAAGCCGGTGCAGGTGATCAATTTTGTGGCCAAGGACACCATTGAAGAAGGCATGCTTTCGGTTCTGAAATTCAAAACATCGCTGTTCTCCGGAGCGCTGGACAACGGCGAATCCACCGTCATGCTCGGCGGATCGCGCTTAAAGAAATTTATTGAAACCGTGGAACGGGCCACCGGCGCGATTCCGGTCGGTCCGGCGGATATTGCCGATGCGCCCATTGCCGCCGGCACGGATAGTGAAGATGCTCATAATTCACAAGCTGTAATGCCTGGCGGTCCGGCGGTGCCCGAACATGTAGCTGCCGCAGCCCCGGCGCAAAGCAATTCCGCCGGCGGCTCCGCTGAACCCAATGCCGCACATTCAGCTGGTGCCAATCCATGGGCCGGGTTGCTGCAGGTTGGATTGGGACTGCTGGAACAGATAGCGGCACAAACCGGACGCCCGCCGGCGGGATCGGACCAACCGGCCCAGCGGAAAGCCGGATCGATTGTGGTACCATCGCTGATTCACCGCGATGAACGCACGGGTGAGTCTTATATGAAACTTCCGGTGCCGAATCCAGAACTGCTGGAACGGGCGCTTAAGGCCATCAGTTCGCTGCTGGAACGGTAATGGTGGTGGCCGACAAAAGCGGGTGCGACGTAAACGAGTCGCATTCCTTTTGGGATACAATAGCTTCGCGGCAAAAGGGTTTGGTATATGGGATGGAAACAGAAAGCCGAGCGATGGCTGAACCGATATGCGGTCGGGCATTTGACACTTCTGCTGATTTGCGGGCAGTCGCTGATGTTTGTGCTGCATCTGACGCGACCGAAAATCGTGCAGGGACTGATTCTGATACCATCGCAGGTTCTGGCCGGCGAATGGTGGCGACTGGTCACGTTTATGCTTCTGCCGCCGACGTTGAGTCCCATCTGGCTGTTTTTTGATCTTTACTTTTTCTATCTGATCGGATCGGCGTTGGAAAGGCAATGGGGAGACCTGCGGTATAATTTCTTTCTTCTGACCGGGTACATTGCGACGGTAGCGGCGGCGTTTATTGTGCCGCATGGCATTGCCACAAATATGTTTCTTATGGTATCGACGTTTCTGGCATTCGCGTGGCTATATCCGGAATTTCAAATTTATCTGTTCATGGTTCTGCCCATACGTGTGAAATACATCGCGTGGGTGATCTGGGCGTATTACTGCCTGACTCTGATCAGCGGAGATTGGATGATGCGGGTCATGATATTGGCCTCGGTCGTCAATTTTCTGATCTTTTTTTATCCGGAAATTATCCGGCACGTGCGCTATGGCCACAAGCGACTTGCGGCCAGGGCGGCGGCTCCGCTTAAGGACGGCGCCTTCCATCGGTGCACGGTTTGCGGCATAACGGATCGCACGGATCCGCACATGGATTTCCGCTATTGCCCGGACTGCACCGGTTCACTGGGCTATTGCAAAGACCACATCCGCAACCACGAACATCGCCGAATGGATAAGCCCGTTCCGACGGTTCCGGGATCCGAAAAATAGTCGATACACCCGGCATGACAAATCGCTTAAACATGTGGATCGGCGGAGGCTTGCGCAACCAATAAGTATTATTTATGCCTTGTATTTATATTATATATTAGTAATATACTATTTGATAACCTACAATACGAACAATGGCGTTCAGCCGGCAGGGCGTTTTCCGCCGGTGTTCACCGACCCGGGTGAGTTGTCCGTATCTTTTTTTAAAGGAGCTTTTTATGTTGGAAAGTGTAAACCAGGTCGCAAGTGCGGTATCAGTGGCCAAGGAAAATACCATTCCCCGTCGCCGCATGCTGGCGTGGCTGGCCACCGGATCGGTCGCTGGAGCAGCGCTTCTTTCCGGCATGGGGCAGGCAAATGCGCAAATGGCGGCCACTGCTTCGGCGGGAAAAGATTTGGAACCAGCGGGGGCAACCAAGCTTGCCGCGCTTACCACAGCGCTGGCGGCGGCACAACGTCATAGAAAGTTTAAAAGAGTACCCATGATTCTGACCCACCCGGACCAATGGGACAGTGCGGCGCTGGACTTGCTGTTGCACTATCGCAGTGGTCCCAAACAGGTCTGGGACAATACAGACATCAGCAGCCCCTGGCTTAATCTGATGCGCAACTCTATCAATGCCCAGGTCTGGTCGTTCAGGAATGCGGACTTTATTGCGATTTCCGCCACCCATGGCACCTGCCATCTGGCACTCTACGATGAGTATGTGTGGGAAAAGTACAATTTACCCGCAATGCTTGGCCACAAATTCAAACGCAATACGTTCCTGGACATACCGGCACACGTTAAAAACGCCCATGCCGCGGATTACAACGATCCGGTCGGGCTGTTCTCTCCATCCGCCAATTGCCTGCCACTTCTGATGGATCGCGGTGCCGTATTTCTTGGCTGCCATAATGCGGTCTGGGAATTTTCCGGCGGCTTGCTGGCCAAAGGGCATAACCCCGATCATTTAAGCCATGAGGAATTGGCCGCGGATCTGACCAATCATCTGATACCCGGTGTGGTGCTGACGCCGGGCATTGTGGCGACGCTGCCATTGCTGTCCATGGCCGGCTATACATATGCCAAATAAATCCGGACCGCGTCGCTTTTCCAGGTAACCGGCGGGCCGCGCTGCTTTAAAGGATGCAATATGACAATCTTTAAATATTACAATCGGTTGGTAGCGATGAAGCGTTTTATGCTGGCGGCTCCGCTGGCCAGCTTGCTGGTCGGTGGCCTGCTGCTGGCCGCGCGACCGGCGACGGTAAGTTGGAATGGCGCGGTTCAACCGCCGCATTATAAAGAAGGCGTTTTTCCACCCTGGAGCGGTCTGGCGAATGATCCGGCCGTCCATAAAGGACTTACATTCACCGTGCCTGAAGTGGATGATCTGCCGGATTTTCATGGGAATCCGTTTCAGGCCCGTCTGGTTATTTTTGTAGGCGGAAATTATTATTTCGCGATGGCCCCTCTGGTGCAGGCGTTTGAACGCGTTTATCCGCGGATCAAAGGTAAATTATTTTATGAAACGCTTCCGCCGGGCATTCTTATTAAGCAGATGAAAGCCGGTGGCACAATCACGGTGGGCAATATGACTTGGACGGTAAAACCGGACGTGTATGCCGCGGGCAAATTAAAAGTGGCGGCTCTGGTTAAAAATGGCCTGCTGACCGGCCCGGTGATAAGTTATGCAACGAACAATCTGACCATCATGATTCCCCAGGGAAACCCGGGTCACATTAAAAATCTGCGAGATCTGGGGCGGCCGGGATTGCGACTTGTCATGCCCAATCCAGCGTGGGAAGGCGTGGCGCGACAGATTCAATTGTCACTCAAGAAAGCAGGGGGTAACGCCCTGGTGAAAATGGTTTATCAGACGAAGGTCGCCGATGGCCAGACCCTGTTGACCCACATTCACCACCGGCAAACCCCGCTGTTTCTGATGCAGGGCCTGGCGGCAGCCGGCGTGACATGGAAGTCGGAAGCAATTTTTCAGGAGCGGATTGGCCATCCGATTTCCGATGTTTCCATTCCCGCAAAATACAATACGACTGCGATTTACGCCGGTGCCGTGGTCAAAGGTGCCGCACATGCCGCTGCGGCACGGCAATGGCTGGCATTTCTTCAGTCACCCGCGGCCACGGCTATTTTTGAAAGATATGGGTTCAAGCCTTACCAAGCCGGAAGAGTGTCCCCGGATGCTGTCGGCACACCGGCGGGTATTTCATCACCGGAGGCCAATGATGTTCCCCCCAGCGCCAATTCCGCAGCCGGACCGGATGCTCCGTGGGGAGTATTAAAAAGCGACCATGGCCGCGTGATTTCATTCACACCGCCGTCCAATGCAAAAATTCCCGCCAATGCGTACGGTAAAATGGCGCTGCTGGGCAAGAATATTTTTGATCATACACCGCAATATGCCGGCCAGTATATTGGCGACGGACTAAGCTGCATCAACTGCCATCTGCAAAGTGGACGGCTGGCTTATTCCGCACCGCTATGGGCGGCGTTTGCCGCTTATCCGCGTTACCAGGCCAAGGCAAAAAAGGTTGTAACCCTGGAAAAGCGCATCCAGGAATGTTTTATGTACAGCGAAAACGGCAAAACGCCACCCGCCAATGGCAAAACCATTACCGCGCTGGTTACGTACGCATCCTGGCTGGCGCGCGGCGCGCCGACCGGGGCCAATCTGCCGGGCCGCGGGTACAGGCCTCTGGCCAGGCCGGCATTAACCCCCAGTGCGGTACGCGGAAAGCAGCTTTTCACGGTGGATTGCATGATGTGCCATGGCGATCATGGTCAGGGACTTTTAATCAATGGACAATACCGATTCCCACCATTATGGGGACCGCATTCCTTCAATAGTGGCGCGGGAATGCACAAACTCAAACTGGCTGCGGAATTTATTCAGGCCAATATGCCTTTGGGAAAAGGTGGAACACTGACCGGTCAACAGGCCTGGGATTTAGCGGCCTTTGTGAACAGTCACAAGCGACCGGGGAATCCGATGAAAAAGTAAGCAGCGATTGGATTTACAGCCAGGAAGGGCAGCGCGTGGCCACCCGAATATTGAGGTGCCCCGAATGAATCCCGTGATTTTAAAAAATGCCCTGATCAAAGCGGCTCTGGAGGGCAGTGATCGCGGACCGCTGGTCGCCGCTGATGTCGCGTTGCGGCGCTGCCAGAAAGCAACCCAGAGCGTGGCGTTCAATGTTGTAGCGCATAAAACCGGGATATTCCCGGGCGATGCGCAGCCACGCCTGTCCGAGCGCCATAAGCTGTTTGGCTTTGGTTGGATTGCCGGCGTCGGCCGCGGCTACACGCGCTATAAACCCATTGCGGGAGGCGATCAAATGAGTAAGGCCATCGTTCCAATCGGCTTTGATAAAGCAGGTGTAGGCCCCCACCGCGAATTCCCGCCGGGCTGATTTTCGTCCGTCGGCCAGCGCCTTATGTGCGGTTTTATATTGACGATACAGCATCTGCGCCGGCCGCAGACCACTGGCAAACAATATCGCCAGCCGCCGCGCAGGCAGACTGTCTGTGCGCCCGGCGGCGGTACGAATCTTTCTGAAAAGCCTGCTGATTTGCTCCCGCGTAAGACTGGAAAGCAGCGTGGGCATATCTTTGGGCAAAGTTTGTATGGCCGCGGCATATTGGTCGCCGGCGGCCAGCTTGATCAGGGCCACCCCTTTTCGACCGCCCTGTGTCGAAAGCTTCCACCATGCGGTCGCAAGCTTCAAATGACCGGAAACGGAATGGTCCTGGGCGAAGGTGGCCATCTGATCAGCTTGGCCGATTTTAGCCGCGACCAGATATCTGGACGCCGCTGTCCAATCATTATGAACGGCTGCGGCAAACGCGGCGGCCCCCAGATTGGCTCCCGCATCATCCGGATGTGTTTTTAAATAAGCGGACAATGGCTCGTAAAACATCCATGCCTTCAGACCCAGTTCACCGCGTTCCAATACCTGTTTCTGATGCCGACCAAGTTTGATCCAACTGTTGCGCCGTCGAAGATCCAAGCCCGCTTTCGCCAGAGCCACGAGGTTGGCGAAATCATTTTTGGTCAGCGCCCGGGTTTCGAGCTTTTGCAGAATGACAAAGCTACGACGTGGATGGACCTGAATAGAGGAATCAGCCAATGCGGTAAATAACTCCGCAGCCAAATGGTACGGATTGGCTTTGTATTCATTGAGTATCGCCTGAACGGCGGAAAGGCCCAGCCGCGGGTCACCGGCGTTTCCCGCCAGCTTGATGGCCAGGTTCAAAGCCGCATATTGCAACACAGGACTTGTGGAATCTGTTGAAAATTTGTCCACCATTGAGGTGGCGAATAATTCGGAATTATTGGGAGTCAGCTTTTTGAATTTGGCATGAAATTTTGTGGTCAGAATCCGCGTCGCATCCCGCAGGGCGGCTGATGATGGAACTGGCCTGGTACCGGTTGCGGTTAGTGTGACATTAAACCCCTGATTCCCCGTGGTTTTAGCGGCCAGAGGAAAATTCACCAGGCCCGCGCCAAGCAGCAATACGCCAAGGATGACTCCGCCGGCGTGAAACCGGCATGGCTGCGGGAAGTTACGCCGCCCCCAACCGGCGGGGAAACCGTTTGTCCGTTGGCCGGCCCGACTTTTTATGTCTGGAATAAGTGCCCCGGATGTCTCCGAAAAAGCGGCAGGCATGGGCTGAATTCCTTTCCGCAAAGTGTGACACCGGAAGATAGCCGACCGAAGATAGCCGACCGAAGAT
>JAJZEY010000478.1 GCA_021805585.1 Planctomycetota bacterium | reverse complement strand
GTTATTCCAGTCCAGGAGTGCCGCCGGCCGGCCGGAGGCCAGGGTCAGCGCATACATGCCGACCACACCGGCAATATCGGTTTCGCAGCCGCTGGGCATAAGGGAATTGGACATCATGCTCATAATGGTGCAGGGAACCACGCCGTAGAATTCCTCCAGCGAAGTCCAGCATTGAATGGCGGTGGCCACCAGTCCGTTTTCCGCCACCCAGCGATCAATCGCAACGCCCAGCTTGGCCATTTTTATAATGGGCAACTGCGGAATCGAGCCGGTATTGGTATAGCTTTGAATGGCTGCAAGTTTCGCCTTTACCGCCGGTTCCTGGTCCGTCATTTTGGCGGTCCAGCCCAGCACTTCCGAAAGGTCGAGTGTTTCAACCGTGATGCCCGCGCGTTCCAGCAGTTTTTCGCTGTAACGCACCGTATTAAACGCGCCGGGCCGCGCGCCAATGGCACCCAGGCGGCAATTGCGAAGTTTATTGACCACATTGCAGGTGGCGGCAAAACGCCGCAGGTCCGCCCGGAATTCCGCCGATTCCGGCTTCATGGTATGAAGGCTGGTAAGTGAATATTTAATGCCGTATTGCTTAAGGTTGTTGCAGACCGACATTTTTCCGCAGAAGCTGTCGCGCCGGTCTTTGATGGTCATTTTTTCGCCATCATCCTGGAAGGCGTGCACCAGCACCGGCACATTCAGGCCGGACCAGCGGATCGTGTTGGCCACGGCGCGTTCATCACCAAAATTGGGAAGGGTTACCAGAATGCCGTCAATTTTGCCGGCATGCTGCTTAAAAAGCTCGGCACATTTGCGGGCGTCGGCATGACTTTCAATGGCACCGAATTTGGTCTGGTCCACCGGCATTGCGACATAATCTATTTTTTCATCAGTCAAAATCTGAAGGATTGTTTTACGTCCCGATTCGCAAAGGTGCGCTGGAAAAAAGCCTCTATTCCCAACAATTACGCCAAGGGTTGCCATGAAACCAACTCCAAAATTGACAACAATTCTTCACATTCAAAGGCCGGACACGTTACGCTAATAGGCTGCCTTAAAAATGTCAATATTGTTCCGAAAATTGGTTTGACCCGAAAATCAGTCCGCCCCATGGGACCCGCGCGGTTATCAATTGTGCAAGCCGCCGCACTGACCGCTTGGAATGCCCGCATCCTGTTCAGTATCCATAATATAAAGTAATCAATTAAATCTATTGTATGAATTTGCTTCATATATTGAATTTCGTCAAAATGTCATCGGCGGTTGGAAATGGCTTTTTTTGGTGCGATGCGGCGATTCGTTTGCCGGTCCAAAAGCGAGGATCCGTCGGTGGTTTGGCCACCGGCTACAGGAAGGATGTGTGCAATGTTCCAAAAGGCGAAGTTTCAAAAATCCAATCGCCCCGATCCATTCCAACTTCTCATTTCCACAGCCGTGGCCGCCGCGATTATCGTCGGCGTCGCCGGTCCGGCGATGGCCGCTGATGAGTCGGTCACGGTCCAGCTTGCGAATCTGCAAAAGCAGATTAGCGCTCTGAACGCCAAAGTGGTGCGGATTAAATCCGAACAGACCGCCGCAATCCGCAAAATTGTGGATGAAACCCTCGCTGAATCGCGCCGTCAAAGCGCGGCGATGGATCAGCTAAGCGCCGGTTATGACAACGGCTTTTATCTGAAAAGCGGCAAAGATTTCAGCCTGGTGTTCAATGGCCTTCTGCAGGCCCGTTACACCTATTCCCATGTTGAAAATACCATCGGCAACGCCGGTACCGCGCTGGGATCGCATTACAGTGGCGATATGAACGGCTTCGGCCTGCCTAACGCCATGCTTTGGGCAAGCGGAACACTGTTTCAGCATGTTCTGTTCAAATTCGGCGGAAATTTTGGCAGCACCAGTTCTTTTAACACCGCCGCCACCGGAACTTTTCAATTGATTGACGCCTGGGCCGGTTATAGTTTTGCCCCCTGGTTGAATGTGCGGGCAGGTTCCATGATTGTTCCCTTTGCGCCCATTAAAACCATGGCCAATTACGGCGGATCTGAATTTCCCGACTTTGCCACCAGTTCGCTGCCTTTTCTACCCGGCTATGGTCTTGGCGCCGATGTCTATGGCGTCATCGGCAAGGGGAAATTCACATATAGCCTGATGATAGACAACGGCGGCAATTCTCAGAACCTTGTGGATTCCACTTCTCCTCTTGCCGGAACGGGACGCGACAATCGGCTGGGCTTTTATACGCGCGAACAATTTTTCGGTTCCGGCAAGCCGACCGACTTTCTGGATGAGCCGGACCTGCAATGGCATAAAAAGCTGGTTTGGGCCTTGGGCGTTGGCCTTGGATATGAATCGCAGAACAGTTCGGCAACGGCATTCCCCGGCGGCCAGTCTTCCACTAAAATCGCCGGCCTTTCCACCCAGTCCACCGGTTTTCTGGCTTCTCCTTACACACTTAACGGAAATGTTTACCGGGCCACGTTGGACTTTCGTTCCAAGTATCGCGGCTGGTCC
>JAJZEY010000438.1:1955-2503 GCA_021805585.1 Planctomycetota bacterium | reverse complement strand
TCCTGGTCTTTCTGGTTCGGCCGCAATTCCGCACTCGGCGGTTTGGTCAGTGTGCTTTGCGGAATCGGGGGTGCCTTATTTTCGCCTGTGGCGCGGGTATTGATATATTCCGCCAACGGATAGACCATCGTTTTGGGCACATCGCTGATCACCGCCAGGCCGCCGCACATATCACCATAAAGCGTGCAATAACCGGTGGCGATTTCACTTTTATTACCCGTCGTCAGCAGCAGATGGCCGAATTTATTGGAAAGGGACATCAGAATATTGCCGCGGATTCTGGCCTGGATATTTTCCTCGGCAATTCCCGGAGACAGGCCGTGAAATTCGTCCGCCAGCGCCGTTTCCATGGCGGCATGGACCGGTTCAATGGGAATAACCCGGTATTGAATTTTTAATGCCCGCGCCAGCTGCGCGGCATCTGAAAGAGAATGGTCCGAACTGTAGCGCGACGGCAGTGCAATACCGGTGACATTGTTTGCGCCCAGGGCCGCGGCCGCCAGCGCGGCAACAACAGCCGAGTCTATTCCGCCTGAAATGCCCAATAC
>JAJZEY010000438.1:0-1945 GCA_021805585.1 Planctomycetota bacterium | reverse complement strand
CCAGAGCCGCATACAGTGTGGTGATCCCGCTGGCGGGCGGGCGGCCCGAAAGTGGCGCAGTTTGACCCGCCGGAGGAATATCCACCAAAACCAGATCAGCGGCAAAATCCGCCGCCTGCGCCAGCGGTTGGCCATCGGCGGCAACTGCCAGCGAATTGCCGTCAAAAATCAGTTCGTCATTAGCGCCGACCTGATTCACATACACGACCGGCATTTTCCAGCGGCGCGCCTGATGGCTGACCAGCCGCCTGCGATAATCGTTCTTCCCAAGTACAAACGGAGAGGCGCTCATGTTTATCAGCAGGTCGGCACCGCCACGGGCCAACGCCTCCACCGGATTGAACGGATATAGCCGGCGGCCCACCAGTTCTTCATCATTCCAGAGGTCTTCGCAAATGGAAAGCCCGAGTTTTTTTCCCCGGTAATTCACCACTTCCACATTTGGGCCTGGCTCAAAATAGCGGCTTTCGTCAAACACATCGTAAGTCGGCAGCAGGCTTTTACGGGCTTGGGCGGCAATCTGGCCATCCACAAGCAGCGCCGCCGTATTAAACAGGCGGCGACCGACCGTAGCCCTGTTTTCCTCGGCATATCCGACCAGAACACCAATGCCTTTGGTGACACCAGCGATATGTGCCAGCGCATCGCGCATCTGTCCGAGAACCGCGGGCTTAAGCAGCAGGTCCCGCGGCGGATAGCCAATCAGAGAAAGTTCGGGCGTGACCAAAAGATCGGCCCCGCCGGCACGCGCGGTTTCCGCCGCCGCCAGAATGGCGCGGGTGTTTCCCGCAATGTCGCCCACGGTTGGATTCAACTGGGCCATCGCAATGCGCATGCTTGATTTTTCCAGACTTTGGTTTCGCCGCAAAAAGCCGGAGCCTGCCCGTTTACGCCAGAGCGCATCGGCCGTCCCCGGCCAATCACGCGCCCGGATTATTTTCAGCCCTGAAAATAGATCGCCTTTTTAATGCCCGCGGCCACACGGTTGACATCGGGCACAACATGCTGAAGCAACGGTTTGCTGTAGGGCATTGGCACATCCAGAGAGGCAATCCGCACTACGGCATTATCCAGTGCATCCAGGCAATTTTCCTGTACGGCGGCGGCTATTTCAGACCCGACACCGCAGGTGGGATAGCCTTCTTCCACGGTGATGCAATACCCGGTTTTACGAACCGAGGCGAAAATAGCGTCGGTATCCATCGGACGAAGCGTCCGCAGGTCCAGCACTTCCGCATCAATTCCATGGTCTTTGTGAAGCTGTTCCGCCGCGGCCAAAGCTGTCAGGCAGGTTTTGCCCCAGGCCACGACGGTGCAATCTTTTCCGGCCCGTTTAATATCCGCTTTGCCAAAAGGAATGGTGTATTCTTCGTCAGGCACTTCGCCACGATTCCCGTACATTGATTCATTTTCCAGAAAAATAACCGGATCATCATCGCGAATTGCGGTTTTCAGAAGACCTTTGGCATCATAAGGTGTAGAGGGGATAACTACTTTCAGCCCCGGCACGTGCGTGTAAAGCGCATCAACCGTCCAGGAATGCGTGGCCGCCAACTGCTGGCCCGGCCCGGAAATACCGCGGAATACAATGGGTACTTTCACCTGCCCGCCAGACATGTGGCGGACCTTGGGAGCGTTGTTGACCACCTGATCAAACGCGACCAGGGAAAATGAAAAGGTCATGAATTCAATAATCGGCCTCATGCCGACCATCGCCGCGCCTACGCCAAGTCCGGCGAAACCCGATTCAGAAATAGGGGCATCGACCACGCGCATGGGACCGAATTTTGCCAGCATGCCCTGCGAAACTTTGTAAGCGCCGTCATATTCAGCCACTTCTTCACCCATCAGAAAAACGTCCGGGTCGCGCTGCATTTCTTCGCACATGGCCTGATTGAGGGCTTCACGAAACTGAATGACTGGCATGGGTAAATCCTTTGCATCT
>JAJZEY010000110.1 GCA_021805585.1 Planctomycetota bacterium | reverse complement strand
AATTATATCAATAAATAAATATAATCGGCGATGCCGGTCACACAGCGAAGCCCCGCGACATGGCCGCACCCCGGGCCATAACTCGCGCACGTCAAGGCGATGGGCGCAGGCCGGAGCCGTTAAACTCCATGGAATATGATTAATCTTATATGCGGGTTCAGGATGCCGCCGGGGCTTCGGTTGCCGGGGCGGTCACCGCCGGGGTATCCGAAGGAACGATCGGTGCGCCTTCCTTCAGCCGGGTAGCCTTGCCGGTCAGGTCGCGTAAATAGTAAAGTTTGGCGCGACGAACCTTGCTGCTGCGGCGAATCTCCAGCTTTTCAATTTTCGGGGAGTTGGTCGGAAAAATACGCTCAACGCCTTCGTTGTTCACAATGCGGCGGACCGTAAAGCTGGAATTAATACCCGCCCCTTTGCGGGAAATAATGGTGCCGGAAAAAACCTGCACACGCTCTTTGTCGCCTTCCACGATTTTGCAATGCACATCCACCAGATCGCCAATATCAAACGCGATCGGGGTTGCCCGCAAATGCTTGGATTCCACATGACTGATGAGGCTGTTACGCATGATTCACTCCGACACAAAAGTAAAAACCGTATCTGTTCCGCGGCATCCATCGGCCGCATGACTGTTTCCTTAACATCCCGGCATTCCCGCCCGGTGTCATCCACGGAATATCGCTCACACTTTCGCGGCCCGATCCGTCATCGGCCGGCCATTGGTGGTGGCGGCCAGGTCTGGCCGCCGTTGCCGCGTGACTCTCCGCGATTCTTCCGCCCGCCAAGCCGCTATTGCCGCATGGTCACCGGACAGAAGTACTTCCGGCACCTCCAGCCCGCCGAACTCCCGCGGCCGGGTATAATGCGGATATTCCAAACCGCCCGAAATCAGCGGATCATCCGCCGCAAACGATTCTCCGCAGTGGCTTTGGCTGTCTCCAAGTACGCCCGGAATCAGGCGGACAATTGAATCCAGCAGAACCATGGCCGGCAATTCGCCGCCGGAAAGAACATAATCGCCAATGCTTACCTCCATAGGCGAAAGCAATTGGCTGATCCGTTCGTCAAAGCCCTCATAGTGACCCGCAATGAGCTCCAGCCGCGGCTTTTGCGCCAGCTGGCGTGCCAGATTCTGGGTCAGGCGTCCGCCCCGCGGGCAGAGCAAAATTCGTGTGGCCGGGTTGGGATCCATGGCTTCAACAGCCGCTGCGGCATCCACTACCGGCTGGCACATCATCACCATCCCCGGCCCCCCGCCAAAAGGACGTTCATCCACTTTACGATGTGGATCCGTGCTGTAATCCCGTATCTGATGAAGGTGATAGGCCACCTTGTGCTTTTCCGCCGCCCTTTTAAGAATGCTCGACCCAAGCACCGGTCCGAACATTTCCGGAAAAAGCGTTAAAATATCAACCCGCATGTTCGCCGCCTGTACCAGCAAGTCTCATCCGCCGGACCTGCATAGCCGGGTCCTGCATGCACCGCAGGCCTGGAACCGACCGGGAATAAGCGTTGACCAAACATATCCAGGCGAAATGCGCGTGACCGCACCGCGAGCGACTCAGGCAATCACGGGCGGCTTTGGCGCGGCCGAATCAATGGCGGTCTTCAGCAGACTCGCCACTGTGGGGCTGGGCTGTGCGCCCTTGCCAATCCAATGCTGAACGCGGGCCTTGTTCACCACAACGCGCCGTGTCAGATCCGTGGTAATTGGATCATAATAACCCAATTCTTCAATCACCTTGCCATCACGCGGGGAACGGCTATCCACCGCATTAATACGCCAGAAGGCGTGGTTCTTTCGACCAAAACGTTTCAATCGAATCTTAACTGCCACGCGAACCCTCGGTGTTGCAAAAAGAGAATAACGGCACAAATCATCCGTTTACCCGCCCAGGCGGGAATCCACGCGACATTTGATCGCCGCGTTGAAACAGGATGCCGGCGCACAAACCGGTTGCCAAGCCCTGTATCGTACCCAATAGCCCCTTTTTTTGCAAACCCCCGCGATTTTGCAAAATCGCAGGCTGCGAGGTGGCCAGTTTATCGGGAATGTCGTTAAGCTGCTATTCGGCTATATTTTTCACCTGCCAGTCGCGCTGCTCTGAAAAATCGCGATTTTTCATCCTGCGCGGGTGAGGCTTGGCATAATGGGAGACTACTTTTTTCTATTCTCTCCAAAGTCCTCCTCTGCGTTGCCCCAGCAACGCCCGGTGGGCCATTGCTTCCTGATTTACGGGCAAGGCCCCGATTGGAGGCTTGCCGTGAATGACATTAAGGCCAAAAAGGCCGCTGCGTTATCCGCGGATTCAAGCGGAGCGCTACGCCAGGGCAGCACGGGGCTGAATCATGGAACGGGTTGGGTTGGCGATTGGATGGTGGCATTATCGGTACCCGATGGCTGGGGCGGTTCGGAAGAGGAAGTTGTGCGCGAATTGACAATGCCGCCAATACCGGCCAGGGAAAGTTCGACCAGAATTTGCACGACCCGCAGAATGGCCACCGCCACTACCACAAGTTGGGGAATACCCATCAACGGGCCTAAAAACAGCATCTGCACGCCATCGCGCACGCCAAGGCCACTGGGCAGAAGACTGAACATGCCCAGGCTTACGGAAAGTGCAAACACGCCGGTGAGCTTAAAAATGGCCATCATCGGCACCGGGTGAAGCGAACGAACCGAGGCCCACAGGGCGATACCGCCAAACACCCAGCATGGAAGAAAACGCAGCACGGCGATAATCATATCGCTTAGCGCGAAGCGGCGGTTTGGTGGAATGGGGCCGCGTTTCATGGACTTAAGCGCCAGGTTAATGACGGTAAAAAATACGCGGGGGTGGAAAAAGCCCAGCAGCAGGGTAATTAGCGCGACACACAAGACGATATAAAGTGGATGGTCGCGCGCCGCAATAAGCAGTGTCACCGCGCCCACCAGGCCGCCGGAAAGCGTGTACATGGCATTTTCCAGCAAAGTCGAAAGCAGGCAGACTTCCCGCGTCATTCCCGCGCGATGGGTGCGGCCCAGGCGGATAATGACCAGAAAAACCTTGCCCGGCGCGTATTTGCCAACCTGGCTATATACATACGCGCCAAGCAGCGGAACCTTCGGGCTGCGGTCACCCATGCGCCGGGCCAGCCAGAGCCAGGTAAGCGCGTTGGTGGCCATAATGCCCACAAAGCAAAGCGGAATCAGGATGCAGAATCGCCAGTCCAGATGCACGGAATAGGAACCGACATTCTGCCAGGCGCGGTGCAATTTTAGAAATACAAAGCCTAAAATGGCCGCCATGACCGCGAATTTCAGGATGATGACAAGTGTTCGCTTCACGCAATCTCACTTATAACCCAGAGGCTAACCCAGGGGCGGATTCCGACTTAAGTCACAAATGGCTGCGGATTCCAGGCTAAACGCCCGCCGATTCTTTTAACGTTGAACGCAACCGGTTGTTGCCGGGCAGGCGGATAAAGCGGAAAACGGCGTGCAGCCATGCCGCACGCCGTTTAGTTGATTTCCGCAGGAATCCACGAGACGAAAAAAATCAACGATAAAATTCAATAATCAGATTCGCATTAATCTGGAATGGAATCTGTTCCGGGTTGGGCAGAACAAGAACTTTGGCTTCCATCTGTGCCGGATTGAATTCCAGCCAGGCGGGAAGCTGATGGCCCGCCAGGCCTTCCATGTTTTCGCGCAGAAGTTTGTGGATTTTTTCGCGGAAGGTGACCACCATTCCGGGCGTGGTTTGAAAGCTGGCGACATCCACCTTTTTGCCGTTTACAAGCACTTGGCCATGCGCCACAAGCTGCCGTGCCGCCCAGATGGAGCGTACGACACCGAGTCGGCGAACCACGTTATCCAGCCGGCATTCCAGCAGTTGCTGAAGTGTCACGGCGGTATTGCCCTTGGCCTGCTTAGCGCTGGCCATATAGCGGCGAAAGGGCTTTTCCAGGACGCTGTAATGAGCCTTCATGCGCTGCTTTTCGCGCAGACGAATACCATATTCTGACAACCGCTTGGCGCGAAAGCCATGCATGCCGGGCGCTACGAATTCGGATTTATTGTGTTTGGGCAGATCAGCGATTGCGACGCCAAGACGACGGGAAAGGCGAACTTTGGGACCCAGGTAACGGGACATGAAAACTCCTTTTCAAGTCGATCAACGCATGGGCCGCGGGAATATGTCCCATTCCCGACGGGTCACGCACAAATTTCCAACGAATTCAATCGCGGAAATTGCCTGATCGCTTTTCAAAGCCGGCGTACCAGCGGAAGAAAACAGTCTTCCGAGGCCTTCTCGGCGGATGTATAGCCCGTTTAGCATACTGCTTGTGGCAGGCGAGGTCAACTAAAAAAGGGGTCCTATTAATTGGCGGGTGCGTGACACAAAATGCAGAGGGTATTGGTGGAAGATGAACGGCGGCTCACGGATAGGCGACCCGCAGCCCGATATTCCGTGTATCTTGGCTTTTCAGGAGTTAGCTATGGCGGGCGTGACCAGCAGGAAGGCACTGAGCGGTTCTGGATCCGCGGCGGTGACGAAGCCAGCTTGGGTCTACTCGCGCTGCGCCTGAGCCAAGATTGACGCTGGGACAGCTTCCTGCTCCATCGGAAACTTAGACCTGCGGCATAACGTGTCACGCGCCCACACCTATTCCACCATCGCCACGCCTTGGACAGACACGGTCACAGGCCCGTAACGTTTAATAATTATTCCTGTCGATCACACATTTGGAGCCAGGTTTCGCAGTCTTCGCAATTTACACGAATTAAGTCGCTTTGCCGTGCCGCGTGGCTTTCCCATAAGGGAAGAAGGTTGTCCCGGCGCGCCGGGACCCCGCCGACGACAGAGGCGAAGAAAATGCGTCCTTCATCTCCGAAAACGGCGTCACTCCAAAAGCGGCTTTGCTACGCAAGCAGGTATCTAATTCATGATTCCCGACACCAATGGATTCCAGCCTCACGGCTAAAAAGCCGGCGTGCTGATAGCCATTCGTGAATCAGAATCATGAATCTCTAAGCGCGATGCTCACACATGCTCACTTTTTCCCTCTCGATTGCCCTAAGCGCATTATTTTGTGTAGCACTGGTCACCGGCAATTGTGTCCGGTTATGCTTCACACTGTATGGCAATGGATGCAGAGCGTTTTTTATCATCTGACGGACCGGTGGCGCGGCGGCTGGGCAATTATCAATTGCGCCCGCAGCAGGTCGAAATGGCCACCGCGGTGAACCGCGCAATGAATACCGGGGAACATCTGGTGGTGGAGGCCGGAACGGGCGTGGGAAAATCGTTTGCTTACTTAATTCCGGCCATCAGTCAGGTGGTGAATCACCGGCGACGGGTGGTTATTTCCACCCATACCATCAGCCTTCAGGAGCAGCTTGTAAATAAGGACATTCCGTTTCTGCAATCGATAAGTGGCGAGGAATTTTCCGCGGTTTTATGCAAAGGGCGCGGCAACTATATCTGCCTGCGCCGGCTGGAAATGGCGCAACAGAAGGCCGCACATCTGTTTGAGGCCCATAGCCAGCATGACGACCTGGAAATGGTTCGCAACTGGGCAAAAAATACCACAGATGGCTCGCTGACGGACCTGCCCCGGCAGCCACAGTGGTCGGTCTGGGATAAGGTGTGTGCGGAACATGGCAACTGCCTGGGGCGGCGCTGCAAATTTTATGATGGCTGCTTTTATCAGGCCAGCCGCAAAAGGATCGCCAACGGTCAATTGCTGATCTGCAACCACGCGATATTTTTTGCGGACTTGGCGCTGCGGAGAATTGGTGCCTCCATGCTGCCAAAGTATGACCTGGCGGTGCTGGATGAAGCCCATACTTTGGAAGCGGTGGCGGCGGATCACATGGGGCTGTCCTGTGGCGAATACGGCATCATGCGACTGCTGGGCGGCTTGTATCAGCCGCGCACGGGCCGGGGATTTTTGACCGGGGTGAAATTTTGCGATTCGCAAGAGGCTTTAGAAGCGGCCCGCACGGCGGAACTTGAGGCCCAGAAATTTTTCGATACTTTGCAAAACTGGAAACGCCAACACGCACCGCCCAACGGCCGGCTTCGCGAAAAACAGGTGGTGGAAAACAGCCTCTCGCCGGCGCTGGATACCATGGAAAAGGCGCTGCGCCAGATGGTACGACAGCTTGCCGCTTCAGCCGATAAAGCACTTCCGGATGTAGAAGATGACCCTGCGGAAGGAAACCGCGAGGGTGGCATGGCTTTTGAAATTGAAAAGGAGCGTTTTGAGCTTTCCAGTCTGGCTGATCAATGCCATGCCCAAAGCGTATCGCTTGGGGCCTTGTTAAATCAACAACTGGAGGATTCGGTGTACTGGATTGAGGAAGGCGGGCTGACGCGGCGAAAATTGACCTTGAAAAGCTCGCCGATTAATGTCGCCGCCCATTTGCGGGAAAACTTGTTTAAGGAAATTAAATCGGTCATTCTTACCAGCGCCACGCTGGCCACCAGCCGGGGAGGGACGAACGGGAAAATCAGCCGCGCTAAAAAGCCTGCTTCCAAGTCAGGTTTAGAAGTAGAACAAATGGGCCAGCTTCCCGAACGGATGGTAACGGCGACCAGCGCGCCGGCAAGTGCGGCAGAGCCGGCGAATGGCGGTCCATCCGCAACGGTCCAATATTCCGAAGCGGCAACCGGCGAAGGGCCATTCGCCTATCTGCGTCAGCGGCTGGGAGTTAAGACCGGACGAGATCTGGTGCTCGGTTCGCCGTTTGACTATTCGCGTCAGGTCACTTTGTATCTGGAGGCCAATCTGCCAGCTCCGAATGAACCGGAATTCATTCCGGCGGCAATGGCCCGTGCGATTCATTATATTAAGCAGACTCAGGGGCGGGCCTTCGTGCTGTTTACGAGTTATTCAAATCTGACCGAGGCGGCGAAAATTCTCCGGCCGGAACTGGACCGGCTGGGTTATCCACTGCTTGTGCAGGGTGGCGACGAGGGTCGCAGCCAACTGCTTAAGAAATTCCGGGACACCGATCACAGCGTGCTGCTGGGAGTCGATTCGTTCTGGCAGGGAGTGGATGTTCAGGGAGAGGCGCTTTCCAATGTGATTATCACGCGCCTGCCATTCGCCGTGCCGGATAAACCACTGGTGCAGGCCCGCATGGAGGCGATTGAAGCCGGCGGCGGCAATTCATTCCGCGAATATTCACTGCCCGAAGCGCTGATTAAATTCAAGCAGGGCTTTGGCCGGCTGATCCGCACGCGGGAGGACGCCGGAATTGTGGTGATACTGGATTCCCGCATTGTGACAAAGTATTACGGCAAACACTTTATTGCCGCCCTGCCGGACTGCACCATCGTACGCGTGGACGGCAACACCGCGTGACCATTTGTTGGCACAGATGGACTTGATCTCACCTGCACCGGTCGGAATCGAACAGAGGCCTTAAGCCAGTCTTCGCTGATGGAAAGACAGCGTCCTGTAACATTGCAGGCGGTTAAACGACTAGGTTCATACGAGGAGAATTAAGCGATGACCGCAGTGTACAGTAAACCTTCGGTTTTTATGAGTTCTGGCGGAACGATGGTGGAAAAGTCAAATAAATTGAACGAAGAGCTGGTTCGCAATTGGACCATTTGCCAGCCTTCGGTGGCGGCCTATATATCGCTGATGATTCCGAATTTTCATGACGCGCAGGATATTCTTCAAGAGGTTGCAGTGGCGGTTTTTGCTCGCGATTTTACGGATTCACCCGTGCCGAATTCCTTTAAGGCGTGGGCCTTGACCGTAGCACGGAACAAGGTGGTGGATTATCGCCGTCGGCGCGGCACACGAAACCTGTTTGCGGTGGATATAATTGAATCCATGGCTGGAACTTTTAATGATATTTCTGCGGAAGAAAATCCGCGGCGGGACGCCCTGGAACAGTGCCTGAAGCACATATCAAAAAAGGCCATGCAACTGCTGGAAATGCGTTACCGCGACACCCAACCCATGGAGGCGGTGGCGACGGCAACCGGTCAGAGCGTGGCGGCAGTGCGTGTGGCCCTGCACCGAATACGTCTGGTGCTGCGCAAATGCATTGAAAAGCGGGTATCCACCGGAGAGGGATGAGCAACTATGGATAACGACCAGGCAATGACACTGATTCAGGCCTATCTGGACGAAACGGCCACCCCGGAAGAAATTCTGGCGCTTGCGGCATGGCTGCGCGAGAATCCAGAAAACGCCCGCGAATTCGCCCGCATTGGCAGCATTCACCGGGGCCTGTTTGACCACTTTCGAGCGCGTAACGACCTGATGGAATCGCCTGTTAACAGCCAGGATATGGCTGAAACCATGATTCTTCCCGCACTGCAGGTGGAAGACACCCCGGCCCCACGAGACTCGGTGGAATTGTTTTCCCTGACCGCCCCGCATGTGTGGAATCGCGGCACCACCCCAGGCCGCGGGGACGCCGCCGTCGAATCAACAGGCCACCGACTATCGCCGAAACGGCAGTTGTTGCAGTTGCTCTGGATTGCCGCATCCATCATGCTCATATTATCGGGCGTCGGAATACTGATATTTCTGACGCCAAAAAGCCCGGTCACGGTCACGCGGCTGTACGGACATATCGTGGCAACGGTCAATCCACAGTGGAGCGGGCCATTGCCGAGGTCATTTCAAAATGGCATTTATCTGCCACGGCGGGAGCTGTTATTAACGCACGGCCTGGTGCAGATTCAAATGGCGGATGGCGTGACAACGGTTTTTCAGGCTCCAGCCGAATTCCGTTTCCATTCCAATTCCCGTCTGGATTTGGTTAAGGGCAAAGTTACCGTTGCCGTGCCGCATGACGCCGTCGGTTTTTCCGTCTATTCCCCCCATTCGGTTGTGACGGACTTGGGAACGAGTTTCGGAATAATGGTAGGCCGCAGCGGAAAATCCACCCGTGTGGTGGTGTTTAAGGGGCGCGTCGCTGCCGAAAGCCTTAATCATATTGGCCGCAAGATACGGTTGCGTCACCCTCGCATCGTCAGTCAGGGCCAGGATGCAGAATTAACCGCAAAGGGCATTAACCTGGGCACTGCCGAAAAATTGCGAATTTACTTTGTTCGTTCATTGGTCAAGCGTCCGTTGAGTCTCTCATTGGTTGACCTTATGACCGGCGGTACGGGGCTGGGGGTCGGACACCGAATTGAAATTGACCCGCTCACGGGAAGCGCGGGGCATTTTCCACCAATTTCCGCGCGGGCGGGCAATGGAATATACCATGAGGTATCGGGCATTCCGATCGTGGATGGGTGTTTTGTTCCGGGAAGCAGTACGGGGCCGGATCAGGTTGATTCGGCCGGACATCGCTTTAAGTTTCCCACTTCTGTTAACGCAACATTCGGCAATATTAGTGCGGGTGGAAAAATTCCCTGGATGAAGACCCCGCCAGACCTTCCGATCAAGCTGACTTTGCACGGAGTGAATTACGCCAGATATCCCCATCGGCTGATTGTAATTCACAGCAACAGCGGGCTGACGCTGAACCTTGATGCCATTCGCAAACTTTACCCGGGCGTGCCGATCAGTTCATTTCATTGCATTGTTGGCGACAGTTTTGTCGGCACGGATAAATTTGCCCATCTTGTCAATCCCAAAGCGGATATTTTTGTATTGGTGGACGGCAAAGTGGCCTATCAAAAACTCGGAATAACTGGACAAAATCGTCCCCTGCATGTGCGCATTCCCCTGCCCCGAAATGCGCGTTTTCTCACGCTGGTAACCACCGATGGTGGCAACGGTTTCACCGACGGCTGGGTTTTATGGTGCGACCCGGAATTTAGACTGATTCCTCATCTGCAATGACCAGTTGCTTAATGCTCCGTCAAGCCGGCAAATCAGAATTGACAGGGCACCATCCCCATGCCGGACGCCAATTGCGAAAGCCGATCGGCGGCGCGGTCGTGTGCGCTATATTTTTGTAACATTACCGCAGGCCACACGACTATGAGAACAGATTCGTTACGGCTGGGTCTATTTCAGCCCGGCGGCGGTTGGGCGGCTGGCGATTGGTTCCGATGGTCGCCGCCGCACCGAATGGCTGTAGGAAATGTTGCAGCGGCTTTTGGGCGTTGGCCATCCCCATCTAAAAAGAACTGCCCCGGAAGTTGGCTTACAACGATTGTTTTTATCAGAGGGCTTTTATCATGTGGCAAACGACTATTAACCGGCCGGCTCGCTACGAATCCGCTCCGGCATTTACGCTAATAGAGCTTCTGGTGGTGATATCGATTATCGCGCTGCTTATAGCGTTATTGCTCCCGGCACTGGCTGGGGCGAAGAATGACGCGAACACGGTGGTTTGTGCGTCGAATCTGCGGCAATTGGATATGGCATTTAATATTTACAGCCAGGCCAATGATGGTGCCACGATTCCGCCTTCGAGTCCATATCAGGGCTATGTGAATGCGACAACAAAATCGAATTTCATTTCGCAGTTCTGGATGACACCGATGCTTCCGGATACCGACCGCACGCGGGCGTTGCGATTCTGCCCCAGCTCGCCTCAGGTCAATGCGATTGACACGGACGTTGGTTCAGTCAATCGGCCGTGGAGTGGAAGCGCCAATCCAAGCGGCTACCTTGGGGATCGTGCGGGGATGACGGACCATTCAACCTATCCGCCCACCGCCATTGCCGGCAGCTACGGCATAAACGGGTGGTTATATGATATTGCTAACTTAACCGACCCGTACGTTCTACAGAACATCATGTTCACCACGCTACCGGCCACAACCGCGGAAAGCTATTACATCACCCGGCTTTCTTCCGTATCCCAGCCGACACGGACTCCCGTGTTTGCCGATTCAACCTGGCATGAAGGCTGGCCGACGGAAAATGACTGGTTTCCTAAACAGGCCGGCTATACAAGCACCAATCCCACAGACCCCATTACCACCGGCAGCGGCTACATGATGTCGCGCTATTACATCGGCCGACATGGCAAAGCCATAAACATAAGTTTCCTGGATGGGCATGTATCTCTGACGCCGCTTAGTGATTTGTGGAACCTCCACTGGCACCGCAATTACGCAGTGCCATATGC
>JAJZEY010000495.1 GCA_021805585.1 Planctomycetota bacterium | reverse complement strand
AATATCTGGGCTCTTGCCAGGCAGCTGGCTGCCCGGTCGCCTGCTTCCTGTAAAGGAATTGGCGTAAAATGCGAGGGGGGCATATACTGCTTCCCTTTGATTTGGCGGCCCGGAGCGGTGTAAATGAAAAGCGATGAACGTCACGAACTTAAACAGAACGATCTGGTTGGCAGTATGGCTGGCCTGTACGTTTTCCTGCGGAAATACGGGGTGTATATCCTGCTGGTGGTGGCACTGGGAATACTGGCCTGGGAACTGTTGAATATGCATCGGGCGGCACAACAGGCCAAACTGCAGGCCGCCTGGATGGCCCTGCAAAATGCGGTTTCACCACATCAGGTGCAAACGCAGGTGCTGAATAAGTACAAAATGCCTGCCGTTGATGCGCGGGCCTATGTCAAAATCGGCGGCATTTATCTGCAGACCGTAAACAAAGCGAATCTCAACACGATTAAGGGATTCCACCCGACCAAAGCGCAGGCGATAGCCGGCGCGAAGCTGGCATTTCGTAAGGTCATCCACACGTGGCCGAACGAACAGTTGGCTGTGGCGCGCAGCCAACTCGGACTTGCCCTGGCGTATGAAGATGCCGGCCAATGGACCAGGGCGGCCGCGATTTATAAGATTTTTACCCGAAAAAATGCCACAGCCATGCAGCAATCATTTGCCACGCTGGCATCATACCGCCTGGCCCATTTGAAAGCCTGGCAGACCCCGGTGCTGGTTGGCCCGGCGATTGATTTATCCATTCCGAAAACCGCACCGGCCACCGCACCCGCTTCCTTACACTCTTCCGTACCGACTAAATTGCCCGCAAGTCAGCCGGCGAGCGGACCCAAACCGGCGGCCACGACGCCGGCTGGCAGCAAATAACGACCTGCGGCCAAGTGCGTCGCCAATGGCGGTTGCCAACGCCACGGAGATTCAGAAAGCATGACCATCAATCCGTCCCAAGACCTGGCCCGGCTTTCGGTATCTGATTTTCTTACCGCGCTGGCCGCCAAAACATCCACTCCGGGCGGCGGATCGGTTGCGGCACTTACGGGCAGCCTGGCCGCCGCACAGCTTCGCATGACACTGTCCTATACCCTGGGCAAGAAAAAATTCGCGGACGTGGAAGCCGATCTGCAGGCGGCGGCACAATATGTTGATGGCCTGACTGCGGAATTTCTGTCCCTTATGGAACAGGACCGTGCGGCATATGAAACGCTATGCCGATTTCTTAAAATGGCACCCGAACAGCAGGCCGCCGATAAAGATTTTCTTCCCGCCGCTCTGGCTGCGGTGGAAGTTCCGATGCAATGTGCCAAAGCCGCGCTGCGGCTTATTGTTCAGGCGGCGGCAATTGTGGAAAAAATAAATCCGCTGCTTATTTCCGACTTAGGCGTTGCGGTGGAACTGGCCCAAAGCGTGACGGCCTGTTGTGAATTAAACGTGCATATTAATTTGCCGGTATTGCCGGATAAACGAACCGCTGCGGACCTGGCCCAGGAAATCTACGCCATCCGGCGACAGGCGATGGAGCTTGCCGAACAGATTAACCGCCAACTTCGCACCATAATGCCCCAAGTGTCCTGAACGCGATATGGATTGCGGGGGCGGAGTCTGGAGCCTGATTGTGTATCCTTGGTTGTCGGGCCGATGCGTATGGGAATGCCGACCGCGGCCAGGTCGCCCTTTGGCACCTCTGAAAGATTGGAATCCGATGGACCGTTCACAGCAATCATCAAACAATTCGCGGAAGATGCCCGCAAAACGCACGATTTGTGAACCAGCCGCCGGTTTGCGGCAGGCTCCGGTGTTGCCGTGGGATGTGCATTTTATGAAGCTTGCACTTGACCAGGCCCGTGGGGCGGCGCGGCACGGCGACATTCCCGTTGGTGCCATTGTGGTTCGCCGGCGCATGGCAATGGCCGGGCGGCGGACAGGCGGGGATACGGATTTGCCGGAAATTGTCGGCCTGGGGGAAAACCGGCGCCATCGGGATTTCGACCCGACCGCACACGCGGAAATTCTGGCATTGCGCGCCGCGGGTGAAAAATGCGGGCAATGGCAATTAACCGACTGTGACCTGTATGTCACCCTTGAACCGTGCCCTATGTGCGCCGGAGCGCTGGTCAATGCCCGCATCAGCCGCGTTATTTTTGGCTGCTTTGACCCCAAGGCCGGCGCAGTGGAAACGCTTTTTCAACTTACCCATGACGCCCGATTGAATCATCGGGTGATAGCAACCGGCGGGGTCTGTTCAGCCGAAGCGGCCGGCCTGCTGAAGCGGTTCTTTGCGGACAAACGCAAAAGCGGGAAGTCAAAACCGGGCATCGCGGACGGAGCGGCCTAACCGGCGGCGGCGTGGGGCGACAATTGCGGGACAATGGCATCCACCAGTCGCCTGACGGCCACATCCGCCGGTCCATCCAACTGACAACCCGCAGCGCGGGCGTGGCCGCCACCGCCAAAAGCGGCACCGATTTTGTTTACATCCACCTTTCCTTTGCCGCGCAGGCTTGCGCGGA
>JAJZEY010000516.1 GCA_021805585.1 Planctomycetota bacterium | reverse complement strand
AACGCGCTATGCCCTTTGCCCGCCTGCCGCGCGAATTGGATGGTTATAAAATTTTACACCTGACGGATCTGCACGCCGGTGCCACCCGCCAAAGTTATCTCATGCGCGTTCTGAACACCGCCATGCGGACCAAACCCGATCTTGTTTTAATCACTGGCGATCTGATGGATTACCTTCCCGCGGGGCTGACCGCCCTCGCCCAATTGCTTCCGCTGCTGGCCGCGCCTGATGGTGTGCAGGCCTGTTTCGGCAATCATGATTATCATGAATATTCCTGGCGGCATGTGGGGAAACGCTCCAGCCACCGCGCCATTCACAAGCGGCTTCGCACGCTTTTGCACGACAAGGGCGTCAATTTGCTCTGCAACCGCAATGTGGAAATTCGCCGGGGCAATAATCGAATTTGGATCGTCGGCATGGATGAACTCTGGACCGGCAATGCGGACCCTGCCGCCGCATTTTCCGGTGTCATGGCGGGCGAACCGTGCATCTGCCTCCAGCATAATCCGGATGGGCTGGCGATTCTGCGCGATTATCCATGGCATTGGATGCTCAGCGGCCATACCCACGGCGGACAAATTGTGCTGCCCGGAATCGGCCCGCTGTTTGTTCCTGTGGAACATCGGGAATGGATACGCGGCACGTATCAATTTCCCCATCCGGTTGTCGGCCGGCAAACCCTGTATGTCAGCCGCGGGATTGGCTCTACAATTCCCATTCGCCTGCGCTGCCCGCCGGAGGTTTGCCTGTTCACCGTTTGCCGCGAAAAATGAATCCGCCGCGCGGCGGAATATCAGGGTACAATACCGTTCCGGCCGCAGGCGGGTAGCCAAAGCGGCACCCCGGCCGGATGAAAGCGAAACTTTTAAGACCAATGAAAAGGCTACCTTACAATGCCCACGCAAGATTCCCTGCCCCCCGCGACACCCGATTCCCGACACCCGGTAACGGCTTCCCGGCCCGGCCCAGGCGGCCCGGCGGCACCATTTAATCCGCTTAAGGCCATATCCCAGCGGGCGCATGGTGTCGATGCGTCGGGCATACGGCGGGTGTTTGATCTGGCGGCGAAACTCACCGATCCGATCAATTTTTCCATCGGGCAGCCGGATTTTGATGTCCCCGATCAAATTAAGGAAAAAGCAATTGCGGCCATTCGCGAAGGCAAAAACCGTTATACGCCCACCCAGGGAATCAGCGAGCTTGTCAGCCTGATTAAACAACAAGTCATGTCAACCACCGGCTGGAAAGACCCCGGCGTGCTGGTGCTTTCCGGGACGTCGGGCGGCATTATGCTGGCCATGTTCGCGGCGCTGGATCCGGGCGATGAAGTCCTTTTTCTTGATCCATATTTTGTTATGTACAAGCATTTGCCGCGACTGATTGGTGCCGTCCCGGTGGCCGTGGACAGTTACCCGGATTTTCGCCTGCATCCGGAGCGGCTGGAGGCCGCCATTACGCCGCGCACAAAAATGCTGGTGCTCTGTTCGCCGAATAACCCGACGGGCATCGCCCTGACTCCGGCCGAGCTGCGGGCCGCCGCCGATATAGCCCGCCGCCATAGCCTGCTGGTTTTAAGCGATGAAATTTATGACGCTTTCTGCTATCAAACACATGAAAGCATCGCATCGCTTCTGCCCGACCAGTGCATTCTGCTTAAGGGCTATTCCAAAACCTATGCCATGACCGGCTGGCGGCTTGGCTACGCGGCCGGACCTACCGCGATTATCGAACAGATGAGCAAACTCCAGCAATACACATTTGTATGTGCGCCCTCGCCGGCGCAATACAGCGCCCTGGAACTGCTGCACAACGGCGGCGTGGATATGTCCGGGCACATTGACGCCTACCGTGCAAAACGCGACCGGATGGTGGCGGCTCTTGCCGACCGGTTTGATATCAACGCTCCCGATGGGGCGTTCTATCTGTTTCCCAAAGTTCCGGGAAACGAAACGGGAACCGAATTCGCCCGCCGCGCGGTGGAAAAGAACCTGCTCATCATTCCCGGCAATGTGTTCAGCAGCCGCGATTCACATTTCCGCATCAGTTACGCGACCAGCGACGCGAAAATTGAGGCGGGCATTGGGGTTTTGCGTCAACTTGCCCAGGCGACGTGAAGCGGGCCAACCTTCGGCATTGCGGGATGCGGATGGCCGGACATTATTGTTCGAACCAAGTTGGTCCCGAGTTCGACCCATGGTTTGGCCTGAAATCGGCGTGCATTCCGCGCGAAATCCGCCCCAGCTTCGCCCGCGCTCCGCCAGAATTCCGCCCGTGCTCCATCCTATCTGGGCCAAAATTCTGCTCGTCCCCCAGAAGCAACGCGTACGAAATAACTTCCCGATTCAGGTGAAGCTCGCCGCTGGCTACCGATTGCATTGTTGCGCCGCCCGTTGCCCGGCGTATCCGCGTCATCGGCGAAATCTGCGGTTATATCCCGTTGCACTGGAGGGTGTGCCCGTTTTTATCGGGAAAATCGCCAAACTGCAATTCGGCATTATTTTTGTGCCTATCGGGCG
>JAJZEY010000125.1 GCA_021805585.1 Planctomycetota bacterium | reverse complement strand
CTCCGTGCACTGGGGCCGGTGAACCGGCCACTGGCGGAGCAATTGCGGATTGCGGCGCGGGCCCAAATGCGTGAAGCCGCGCACGTGCATGCCGCATAGAACCATGCGGCCCGTGGTGTTGAAAGGTGTATCAATCATGATTGCCAGTGCCAACAACGAGCGGCGTAAAAATACCGTGGTGATCGGCGGCGGGATAGCCGGATTACAGGCGGCTCTGGACCTTGCGGATCAGGGCTACAAGGTGGCGGTGGTGGAGCGGCAGGCGAGCATCGGCGGGCGCATGATCAGCCTCAGCAAGGTCTATCCCACCCTGGACTGTGCCAGTTGTATTACCACGCCCAAAATGTCCGCCGCCGCGCATCACGAAAACATCGAACTGCTGACCTATACCGAAGTGGATTCCATAAGCCCCGGCCCGCACGGACACACCGTGGTCGTTACCCGCAAGCCCACGTATGTGAACGCGGAAAAGTGCATTGGCTGCCGGTTATGCGAATATGCCTGCGATACCGAACATCCCGATGATTTTGAACAGGATTTGGGTTCGGTTCGCGCTATTTCCGTGGCTTTCACCAATGCCATTCCACAGAAGGCGGTATTGGATGCCGATTATTGCCTGGCGTGCGGATTATGCCTGCGCGCCTGTCCGACGGACGCCATTGAATTTGATCAGCAGCCGCGGCAGGAAACCATTCATGCCGATACGGTTATTGTGGCCTCCGGATTTCAACTCAACGCGTTGACCATCAAGCCGCAATACGGGGCGGATAAGAATCAGAATGTTATTTCCCCGCTGACCCTGGAACGGCTTCTGGCCCCGCATGGCCCCTACGGCCGCGTGCTGCGGCCATCGGACGGCAAAATTCCGGACTCCATCGCGTTTGTGCAATGCGCCGGCTCACGCGATGAGACCATTGGCGTGCCTTATTGCTCAAGAGTCTGCTGCATGTACGCCATTAAACAGGCCATGCTGCTTTCCGGATCATTGCCGACGGCGGACATCACGATTTACTACATGGACATTCGCGCATTCGGGAAAGGGTATGAACAGTTTTACCAGAATGCCAAAGCCATGGGCATTAATTTTGTCCGCGGAAAAGTATCTAAAATTGATTCCGCCGACAAAGATGATCTGCTGGTGCACGTGGAATTAACCGAAGAAGCGCAGGACTGTGTCCGTAAACAGCGGCATGACCTGGTGGTGTTGGCCCAGGGAATGATTCCACAGTGGAATCCAACCGCCAGTTCGCCGGTGCACATTGGCCGCGACGGCTTTGTGGCCACACCGGACGCGGGATCTCCCTGTTCGACCAATGTGCCGGGGATATTCGTGGCCGGTACGGCGGGTGGCCCCAAGGATATTGTCGACAGCATAGCGGAAGCCGGCGCAGCGGCCATGGAAGCCGGGCGGTATTTGAGCATGCGTGGAGCTTCCAGCGATTCCCCGCGGACCGTGGCACTGGAACTCATGGCATAAAAGAGGTTGATCATGGACAGCGTCAATGACACAGCAGTACAGGATCCGGCACATTCGGCATCACCGCGCGTGGGTGTGTACATCTGCCGCTGCGGCGGCAATATTTCCGATGTTGTTGATACGGATCACGTTGCCGAGGTTTGCCGGCTTATTCCGGGTGTTGCGGTCGCCAAAGTTCACACGTTCATGTGCTCTGATCCGGGGCAGCAGACCATCAGCGATGATATCAGACAGGAAAAACTGGATCGGGTGGTGGTGGCGTCGTGTTCCCCGTTTCTGCACGAATTGACGTTTCGCGGTGCGGTGATGCGCAGCAGGATGAATCCCTATCTGTACGAACACGTCAATATCCGGGAGCAGTGTTCATGGGCACACAAACATGATCCGCAAGGAGCCACCGCCAAGGCCATTCAACTTATCAGCGCGGCCGTGGGAAAGGTCCGCTGCGCCACAGCGCTGGAAAAAATTCGCCTGCCCAATCACCGCCGGGCGCTGGTGGTCGGCGGCGGCCCGGCCGGCATGAAGGTGGCGGCGGACCTGGCGGCATGCGGAATTCCCGTGGTGGTTGTGGAGCGGTCGGATCGTCTGGGGGGAAAATTGCCGACGCTCAACCGCCTTTTTCCGGACGGGCAGAACGCAACAGCGCTGACGGATAAGCTGGAATCGCAGGTGCAGGTCAATCCCAAAATCGAGATTCTCTTAAAAAGTGAAGTGACCCAGGTCAGTGGTTTCATCGGCAACTTTGAAGTTACCATTCACGGCGATTTTGGTCCGTCCGGGCAGAGTACCGACATTCATACCACGGTTGGCGTTATTGTCATGGCCACCGGATTTAAACCGTATGTTCCCAACGATGGTGAATTCAGCTACCGGAAGCATCCGGCGGTGGTTACAACGCTGGATTTCAACGCTTTGCTGGCCCGCCAGCGCGGCAATCGCCGAACGCTTGAATTTGAGGGAAGATCCATACGCAGCATCGCTTTTATCCACTGCGTCGGCAGCCGGCAGCTTGACGGCGTACATGCGCCGGGACCGGATGGCCGCTTAAAT
>JAJZEY010000254.1 GCA_021805585.1 Planctomycetota bacterium | reverse complement strand
CGAAGCCGTCCTCGCGCGGGTAGCCGTTCGCCGGTCCGCCCAGGCCGACGGTGATCTTGCGCAGGGCGAGGGCGGTCATGTCCATCACGCGTAAATTGTCCGTAATAACCTGCCGGTAGGTAAGCCGATCCAACCGCTTAGCCGCCGGATTCTTTTTCGGATCACTGTCATACACGCCATCCACCTTGGTCGCCTTTAACAGCACATCCGCCTGCAGTTCCGTGGCCCGCAATGCCGCACAGGTATCGGTAGTAAAAAAGGGATTCCCCGTTCCCGCGGCCAGCACCACCACCCGGCCTTTTTCCAGATGGCGAATGACCTTGCGGCGAATAAACGGCTCGCAAACCTGCACCACCGCCAGCGCACTGGCCACACGGGTAGGCTGGCCCAAATGTTCCAAGGTGTCCTGCAGAGCCATGGCATTAATGACCGTGGCCAGCATGCCCATGTAATCCGCGGTGGACCGCTGCACCTGGGCCGTGGCCGCAAGTGATTCCCCGCGCACGAAATTCCCGCCGCCGATAACCACCGCCACCTGCACGCCGCTGCGCGCCACCTGCGCAATCTGATGGGCAATGGCGTGAAGTTCCTGATTGTCGAACCCGAAGCCGCCTTCCTGGCAAAGCCCTTCACCCGATATTTTCAGTAAAATGCGTTTGTACTTCGGTCCAGACATTCAAAGCTCCGCAAAGCATGTCCGCCGCCGGGTGCGGCGCTGCCAAAAAATTAAACCGCTTCCTGAATCGCTGACTTACTTAGCTCCACGATCATCAGATCCGCGCCTATCGCTGCGTCCCCCGGAGGCTTCTGCCAGCCCCCTCCGGGCCTGTGGCCAATCCCGGAATCTAAGCAACCGATACGGAAGTCCCATCGGTCAGTCGGCAAACACCGCGGATTCGTTTACCCGGATTTTCAGCTACAGCGGTCTTAAATTTCGCCAACCTTAAAGCGGGCAAATTGACTGATGGTCAGCTCGCATCCTGCGGCCTGGCCGGCTTCCTTAAGAAGGTCGCTGACCCGCTTTTTCTCATCTTTAACAAACGGCTGTTCAAGCAGAACAATTTCGGCAAAGAATTTATCCAGACGACCGGCCACAATTTTTTCCGCAATATTGGCTGGCTTGCCGGTAATGGATTCCGCTGCCGTCGCCCTCTCGCGCGTCACGATCGCCGGGTCTACTTTGTCCCTGGAAATAGCCGCAGGTACCGCAGGCATGCCCGCTGTCACGTGCATGGCGATTTCGCCGATCAGCGCCCCAACGGCTGGTCCCTTGCCGCCATCCACTTGCACCAGCGTGCCGACCTTGGAATTGTGATGCACATACATGCCAACCTGACCGGTCGTGGTGTTAAACCGCGCCAAGCCGGTAACGGCCATATTTTCCTTAATGGCTCCGCCAATAAGTTCCTTAATAACCGTCGCCACAGTGCGGCCGGAGCCGTCCGAATAGGGCAATTCGCCTAGCGCTGCCGGAGTGGTAACCGGGTTGTTGAAAGCCAGTTCCACCAGGTTGCCAAGCAATTTCTGAAAGCCTTCGTTACGGGCTACAAAATCGGTCTGGCAGCCAAGACGAAGCATCACGCCCAGCGAGCCGTCCGGGCTTATTTTGCCTGCCACCAGGCCTTCCTTCATTTCATTGGACATTTTTGCGTCGGCTTTACCCGCACCCCATTTGCGCAGCAGTTCCACGGCCACGGTCATATCACCATTGGCTTCCTGAAGTGCCTTTTTTGCATCCATCAGCCCGGCGTTGGTTTGCACACGAAGGGCCATGACATCTTTTGCATTTATTTCCGCCATAATCTTTTCCTGCACCTGTTAAATAACCTCAATATCCTGATTCACCACAGTCCGGACCGAGCTGACATCAGCACCCGGCCGTAGGCCAAGACTTATATAGTAGGTATTCTATGCAAAAACGTCCAGACGGCTGGCCTGAAATATCTTTTTGCGGATAAATTGTTCAGAACCGCGACACACTTCCCGTCGACATCGCCGTCAAGTCCGCATAACCGCCAGCCGTCTGTCAAGATGGGCTATCCTTTAGCCCAAACGACAATCAACCTCTGATTGCCCAAATCTTCCAACTTCTCTTTCACAAATTCCAAACGCCCCGCCCATACAGCCACGCCCAGGCCGCCGTTTATTGCTTTGAATTTTCAACCGCGGCGGCCCGACAGGTGATCCGATGGGCGGAGGGCGGGCGGCCCGAATGGGCGTGCGATGGCTTGGTTATTTTGATTTTGGCCCATTGCCGAACGTCCGCACCGCGGACTAGTGGGCCGTTCCTTCTTAATTTACGGACAAGGCCCCGATTGGAGGCTTGCGGTGAATGACATGAAGGCCATAAACCGCTCCGTCACCCGCGGATTCACGCGGAGTGATCCACCAGGTGGCCCGGAACCACTTCCGACAACAAATGGCCTGCCCCTGTGACTCCATCGCTACGACTGGCGATTCTTCATAAAATTTTTCGTCCAGCCCAAGTTTAAGAGCATTGAGCACCTTCATAGCCGCGCCCGTGACCTCCCGA
>JAJZEY010000485.1 GCA_021805585.1 Planctomycetota bacterium | reverse complement strand
ATATTCCCTCCTGGAGTTTGGGGCCGGAAATGAAGGAAACGCCCGGCTCATCACTAAAATCAATGCCCGCCTCCACCATGGCCAGCAAATCCGCAAGTATTTCCGTCCGCCGCCGTGTCCATTCATGCAGCAGGCCGCAGCGCAGACTTTGTGCGGCAAGCAATTGCCGGTCGTTGGTGGCGGCAATCGTGGCGGCAATTCCTTCCGCCTCGGTCAGGTCGCATTTTCCATTGAGATACGCGCGGGCTGAAAATTCGCCCGGATCGGCACTGCGCGCGCCGGCGGAAATGAATTGTGCCAGCACGCGCTTGAGCAGCGGAACCGCGCCGGGCAGATGCAGTTCCACCACATCCTGACCTGTGAAACTCGCCGGTGCGCTAAAGAAAATCACACCCGTGGCAACCTGCGGATTGCGTAATGTAGAGTCTATCCATCGCCGGGCGATCGGACTTTGCATGGGAACAAGCACGGATTTCGCCAATTCCCATGAATTCGGACCGGAAAGGCGAACAATGCCCCTGAACGCCACGCCGGGCGGTGAACTGATGGCGGCAATCGTATCGGTTGTCAACATACTTTGTTCAAGTCTACCCGAATAACCGGCAGTGCGGTGGGGCCGCGCCGTGCCAGGAACAGTCAACCCTCTTTTATTTTAACAAGAAGGTATGCTTCAACTATAAACGCGATTCAGGTGCCGCGAACGCGATTTAAAAATTTTCCGGGGGTGGCGCGGCGATTCTTGGGGAAAATAATCTACTCGCCAGGGAAATCGGCGGACCCCGATAGCTAGTTCTGGCCGCCGTTCATTGGTCCGCTTAGGATTTGGCCGGGCGGATTATCCCGATTGCCGGTCGGAATGGTCGGCCTTACAATAACAAGTCGGTTTTGTGGAGTGTTCATGCAGCTTTCAAAGCGAACGCAATATGGTCTAAGGGCATTGGTCTGTCTGTGCGAGTTTTATCCCAAGGGGTATCTGCAAACCAGGGAACTTGCGGCGCGTGAGGGGTTGCCGACCAAATTTCTGGAGTCCATATTGTCCGCGATGGCCCGCGCAAAATTTCTTTCATCCAAAATCGGTGCCACAGGTGGCTATCGGCTGGCAAAAAACCCACGGGAAATTATGATTGGTGAAGTGATTGCCCGGCTGGAAGGCAAAAAGCTTTTACAGGAGGCGGACAGCCCGGCCGCGGAGGATCAGCGCCCCGGTGAAATCGCGGTTGATATTCTTCAGGCGCAGTTGTCCAGTGCCATCGGTGGCGTGCTGGAATCGACGAGTCTTGCGGGCCTGGTTGATTTGGTCGGGCAACGAAGCCGCAGTGGACAGATGTACTATATATGAACGAACCCCCTGAAAAACTTGTCCGTCCCGTTGTGGCCGCCCCCATGCCGCCGGTGCCGTTTATTGCGTCCACAAGAGAATCGCTGGGGAAGCATCTTGGGTCGGTCTTCATTGGCGGACTTGTCGCCCTTATTCCGTTCTTCGTGACGCTTTACATCCTTAAACTTTTATACGCGGCGGCGACGTGGCTGTCCTTTCCTGTCGCCCAGTGGATGGTTACACATTTTCTGCCGCAGTCCAAACATGGCGCGCTTGCAGGCGAACTTATTTCCGCGATTCTTGCCGTTATTCTGTTTCTGGTCATTGTGTATGCGATCGGATTTCTTTCCACGCGTGTTATTGGCCGCAAACTGCTGGATATGCTGGACCATTTCATTGAAAACCTGCCATTGCTCAAGGGCATTTACGGCACCACCAAACAGGTGATATCCGTATTTCGGCAGGGGGGCGGCGGCGCCGGCTTTCAGCGCGTGGTGCTGCTGGAATTTCCGCGGAACGGACTTTGGACACTCGGTTTTGTAACCAATGAAATTACCGATTCATCATGCGGTAAAAAATATGTTTCCGTATTTATTCCCATGACGCCGAATCCCACCAGCGGTTTCTTCCAGTTGGTTGCCTCCGATGAAGTTCGCGAAACCGACTGGACCGTTGACCAGGGAATTAAAATTGTCCTTAGCGGCGGGCTGCTGGCACCACGTGAAATGGATTTTGGCAAGCCAGCCTGCCCGGACGCTTCGGCTGCCCCGGCGATCCACGATTAATGACAGCGGCTTGGTTGAATTCGCACATGGCCCGCTACCTGTCCGATTCCGGGCGGCGGTCGCGCCGGCTGTTTTTCCGTCGGCCCGCTCCAGCGGCCGGCGAATAGGCGCGATGAAAATTCACCGCAAGGGACGCAAGGGGAACGCATTGCGGGCAGCAACCGCGATCGGCAACGAACTGGACCACAAAGGCCCAACGGCGCAAAAACCCAACTTGGTTTTCAACGACGAGCGACGGACGAATAGTCGCAATGAGAATTTACAATCAGCCGGCAAGATTCCCATGCCCCACGCAATGCACGGCACCTTTTGGCGGGCGGGCGTCTGGCCCGCTTCGCGTAAACTTTTCGCCGGAGAGCGTTGGTGTTTTCTCACGATGAAAGCAGAGAATTGAAAGTAGACCGCGGGATGCGTGGCAATGTTTCGGCGGCAGCCACTCGTTT